>CAYUBV010000712.1:0-1290 GCA_964443035.1 uncultured Tangfeifania sp. | reverse complement strand
AATGAACTGAAAAAACACCGGCAAAAGAAAAAAATCCTCCAACTGCTTTACAGTCATGAAAAACTTTCCGGGCCTGTTATCAGTAAACGGCTTGGAGTTAGTTTGCCAACCGTACTTTCTTTAATGAACGAACTCATTGAATCAGATTTTGTGGAGATTAAAGGCGCCGGTAAATCGAGTGGGGGCAGAAAACCTACTTTGTTTGGTTTGTCCGATGATTCACTTTTTGTGGTTGCCTGCGAACTGGGACGTTATTCCGGGAAAGTTACAATTTACAATCCGCATAACAGGCAAATTACACCGGTTGTTACCTTCGAAACCAGTATCGATGACGATAATCTTACCGATAAGATTTATGAAAATGTGCAGGAATTAATTGAAAACAACAATATAAAACCTGACCGGATTTTAGGTGTGGGATTAACAATGCCTGGGTTAATAGATGAAGAAGCCGGTATAAATTATACCATTAAAAACAGCGCATTCCGGAATGTTCGGGAAAGGTTGGAGAATAAATTCGGAAAAATGGTTTATGTAAACAACGATGCCCGGATGCAAAGCTATGGCGAGTATATTTTCGGCGCTGCCAGAGGGCATCCGAATGCGATTGTTGTTAACTGGAGCTGGGGGGTTGGCCTTGGAATTATAGTTGGTGGCAAACTTTATAACGGAGCAAATGGATTTGCCGGTGAATTGTCGCACATTCAGTTGGTTGAAAATGGAAATTTATGTATTTGCGGAAAACGTGGTTGCCTCGAAACAGTTACTTCGTCTTATGTATTGCTACGTGAAGCAGTAAAAGGAATCGAGGACAAAAGAGTATCACAGCTAACGGAGAATTTTTCAGGGAAGACCGAAGAACTTACACCGGAAGATGTTATCAGAGCTGCAAAAGCAGGAGATGAATTTTCCATTCACTTGTTGCACAACCTGGGATTGTCACTTGGCAAGGGACTTTCAATAACCATTCAGTTGATAAATCCTGATATTATTGTTTTGGGAGGACCCATTTCATCAGCCAATCAGTTTGTATTAAATCCGATTCAGCAATCATTAAACAAATACTGTCTGGAGCAGATTGTTGCCAATACGCAAATTGTGATTTCTGATATTTGGAAACAGTCGGGTTTACTGGGAATTACAGCTATGCTGTTTAAAAAAATATTTAGCGATATGTATCATTAATATTTACTTTTCTTAATAACCATTTAAAATTGAACTCTATGCGAAAGGTATTTTTAACATTAACAATGTGCATTGCCCTGATTTCAGCGGCAATTGCACAGCAAA
>CAYUBV010000711.1:0-1294 GCA_964443035.1 uncultured Tangfeifania sp. | reverse complement strand
AGCCAGACCCAATGTGCTTCAGATAATTGTTTAAGCGTTAACAACCTCGTTGGAAGTAAAATGGTTGTAGCCAATGCCGAATTCCGCTATCCGTTAACCGGTCCAAAACGATTGGCTCTGGTGAAATCCAGAACATTCTTCAGTGACCTGGTGCTGTTTGCAGACGGTGGTCTTGTCTGGTCGGATTTCGATGACATCGAATTCAACTGGAAACCCACCCAGGGAGACGAGCACATTCCTGTTTTCAGTACCGGTGTGGCCGTGCGCATAAACCTTTTCGGGGCCATCATTCTGGAACCTTATTATGCCATTCCCTTCCAACGTCAGGCAACCAAATCATCAGGTACACTGGGACTCCACCTGACAGCAGGAGGATTCTAATCAATTATTTCAAACCCGCAATACGGTACCAGCACTTTCGGAATTTTAATTCCTTCCGGGGTTTGGTTGTTTTCGAGCAAAGCGGCCACGATTCGTGGCAGTGCCAGTGCGCTGCCGTTCAGGGTGTGCGCCGGTTGTGATTTTTTCACGCCCTCTTCCCGGTAACGCAGTTTGAGCCGGTTGGCCTGAAACGATTCAAAATTGGATACCGAACTCACCTCGAGCCATTTTTTCTGGGCAGCCGAATAAACCTCGAAATCGTAAGTCAGGGCAGCGGTAAAACTGATGTCGCCGCCGCATAGACGCAGCACGCGATAGGGAAGTTCCAGCTTTTCAACCAGCGCTGAAACGTGTTTCACCATTTCATCGAGCACTTCGTATGATTTTTCGGGATGGGCGATTTGCACAATTTCCACCTTATCGAACTGGTGCAGGCGGTTCAGTCCACGCACATCTTTCCCGTATGAACCAGCCTCGCGGCGGAAACAGGCGCTGTAAGCGGTGTTTTTGTATGGCAGATTTCTGGCATCCAGAATTACGTCACGGTAAATGTTGGTTACCGGCACTTCCGCAGTCGGAATCAAATACAAATTGTCGGCCGTTACGTGGTACATCTGGCCTTCTTTATCGGGCAACTGACCGGTGCCAAAAGCCGAGGCTTCGTTTACCACCAGCGGCGGCTGCACCTCTTCGTAGCCTGCTTTTCGGGCTTCATCCAGAAAGAAATTGATTAGCGCCCGCTGCAGTTGCGCCCCTTTGCCGCGGTAAACCGGAAATCCCGCGCCGGTTATTTTCACACCCAATTCAAAATCGATGAGGTTGTATTTTTGCGCCAGCTCCCAGTGAGGCAACACATCGTCGGCCATTTCGGGCAATTCTCCTTTGGAAGTAACCATTTCGTTGTCTTCTTCCC
>CAYUBV010000710.1:0-1297 GCA_964443035.1 uncultured Tangfeifania sp. | reverse complement strand
TTTTTTAGTATCACGCAAAGGCGCAAAGAACGCGAAGCTTGATTTTTTTGTCTTATTCTTTGTGGCTTGGCGTCTTAGCGTGAGATAATAATTTCCGATTGTTTTTAAAATTGATTTTGTTTTTTAATCTTTTGTAATCATGGAACTCGTTTTTGCCGATTGATAAATGTCGAGGATTAATGCCACCGATTTCCGGGCTTCTTTGCCATCAATTTCAAATGGCCGGTTTTCGTCTATGGCCTTAATGAATGCCGCGAGGTTTTTGGCGTGGTTTTCATAGGTCATGGCTGCCGGGTCGGCCACTCCGCCGCCGCCTTCAATCACACCGTACTTCTGAATAATTTTATCATCTTCGTCGTTCATTTCAGCAAACTGCCACACCTGCAAACTGTTTTCCACCAAAACAATAGTGCCTTTCGTTCCGGTTATTTCCAGCCGGCGAAATTGTCCTGGAAAAGAAGCAGTTGTTCCGTAAATAACGCCAAGGGCTTTGTTTTTAAACTGAAGAACACTCACAGCAGAATCCTCGGCCTCAATTTGCGGATGCCCCAGGTGCGAAGTAAATGCGCCCAGACGTTCAACCGGTCCCATCATGTACAAAAGCAGGTCCACCATGTGGATGGACTGGTTCATCAAAGCTCCGCCGCCATCGAGTTCCCATGTACCGTGCCAGCCTTCGTAGTAAGCATCATTGCGCCACCAGGGAACATGCACCGCGGCGTATGTAATTGTGCCCAGGCGGTTTTCATCAATGGCTTTTTTAATGATTTTCGTGGTTTCGTTGTACCTGAAGTTGAAAATTCCACCCAAATACGTTCCCGCTTTTTTGTGGGCTTCAATCATGCGGTCAATGCGGTCGAGTTGAATTTCCAGCGGTTTTTCGCACAACACATGCTTTCCCTGCTTGGCCGCTTCAACAGCCGGTTCTTCGTGAGCGCCGCTGGGTGTGGCAATCATCACCATATCTACGTCGTCCGATTGCAACATATTTTGGTAAGTTTCCCAATGTTTTACATTGTACTTTTCTGCCATTTTTTTCGCCTTTTCAGGCCTGATGTTGCAAAAGCCGGCCAACTGTGCATTGGGCAGCGACTGAACGGCCTGCGCATGAAAATCAGCAATCATGCCCGTTCCGATAATTCCTATTTTCCAGGTTTTCATTTTTTAATTTTTTATTCGAATTGTACTTTGCTTCTGCCATGAAAATATAAAAAACAAGTCAAACCGCATGCTCATTTCAGAATTTGTGGTTCAGCCAGTTAATCATTTCATCTTTCATTTCGGGTGAAAACCGGTT
>CAYUBV010000709.1:0-1301 GCA_964443035.1 uncultured Tangfeifania sp. | reverse complement strand
GCTATTGAATAACAATGTTGGCCGTTGAAAGAGAATACAAATGCATATTTGCAGATTAGAGCGTTTAACCGTATATTACATGGAGTAGGGTCATAGGTTGCGGCAAGGGTGGTCCTTTTCCGTGTCGAAAAAAATAGGAGGAACAGCAGATGATTAAGATGTGGTTTGTGTTTGCAGTCGCGGCTATGTTGGCGAGTTCGGCGTTCGCCGCTGAAAAGGAATCTATCGGTGTTACCCCGAATCTGGACAAGGGAACCAAGGTTCTTGAAGGTGCAGGACACATCAATCTGATGGCAGATGAAGTACAATTTCAGCTCGCCTACGGCCAGTTCGTCGCCGACGGAATCGAAGTTGCCCTGGTCGCTGGATTACGCGATAGCGATCTCTACATGAGCACCGAGTTGGGAGCCCGTGCCGAGTACAACCTCGTCCTTGATTCGGCCCTTGTGCCGTTCCTGGGCGCCGGCGCTGTCTGGGCCGATGCCGAAGCCGACGCTATCGATCTCGACACCGACGCCGCCGTCTTTTCGGTCGGTGGTGGCGTGAAGTACTTCATCCGCGACGACGTCGCTCTTGCCGTGAACGGCAGCTACCTTCTTGCCACGGATGATCTCTTCGTCGATGCTGAAGACGGAGAAGTGGAGGATGACGACATCCGCATCCTCTTCAGCGTTCGCTGCTACTTCGACTAATCGATAGTCCGCATTGAACTGCAGCCCATCCCGTCATCCGGGGTGGGCCGCGTTTTTTGTCTCTGCCGCTAAGCATCGAGAAGCTTGCGGCCTCCTTATTTCCATAACGTGCATAGCGGAATAATGTTTCACACTGCAAACTCTTCTTGTCAATTGGAGCGTTTCAGCTAACAAGGGGCTGCTGCGTTGGTCTATCAAATAATGAATATATATATAAAAGCACTTAAATTCAAAATTTTAACATGGCTCCAGGTAATAGCGAGAGCAATGATTATTTTATCAATTGTTCCGTTCATTATAGGAATGATATCCAAAGGACAATTATCTTTTTCGATAGGGATCGTTGTTTTTCTCATTGGCTGTGGCTTTATTTTCATTGCTGTACTTTTGGCAATTGGCATTAACCCCCTGTGTCAGGATAGTATTGAGAATATTGGACATGCGGCGCAATCCCAAAAAAATCAAGAAATCCCTCGAATTCTGAGAAGCAAATTTTTTCCATTAACTTCAAGAATACGAATTTTGGGCCGGACAGGATTGCCAGATTCAAGGTGGATTTTTCTTTACCCCGGGAATTCCCATTCCGTGGCAAGTATTGCGGACTTTTGT
>CAYUBV010000708.1:0-1303 GCA_964443035.1 uncultured Tangfeifania sp. | reverse complement strand
AAAAATAATCCACATCGACATGGATGCCTTTTATGCATCGGTGGAGCAGCTCGACAATTCCGGGTTGAGAGGGAAGCCGGTTGCGGTGGGTGGTTCCAGCGAAAGGGGAGTAGTGGCAGCAGCAAGCTACGAGGCCCGGAAATTCGGGGTGCGTTCGGCTATGGCCTCAACAACGGCCAAGAGAAAATGCCCGCATTTGATTTTTGTAAAAGGTCGTTTTCAGCGCTACCGTGAAATTTCAAATCAAATTCGCGAAATTTTTTATGAATATACTGATTTGGTGGAACCGCTTTCACTCGATGAAGCTTACCTCGACGTAACTTATGCCAAAAAAGGAAAACCATCGGCCACACTTATCGCCCAGGAAATCAGAAAACGTATTTTCGAAGAAACCAAACTAACTGCCTCAGCAGGTGTTTCCTACAACAAATTTCTTGCAAAAGTGGCTTCCGATGTAAATAAACCCAACGGAATTTTTGTGGTTACCCCGGCCGATGCAGGTGAATTTATCGACAACCTCGAAATCCGGAAATTTTATGGAATTGGAAAAGTAACTGCCGAAAAGCTTAACAAAATAGGCGTGTGGTTTGGCCGCGATTTAAAAAAACTCGACCGGTTTGAACTGATGCGGCTTTTCGGAAAATCGGGGAATTATTATTATAACATCTGCCGTGGCGAAGATAACCGTCCGGTTCAGCCTACACGTGAGCGGAAATCGCTGGGCGCTGAACAAACTTTTTCAAAAGACCTTTACCTTGAAAATGAATTGGAGGAAGAGCTCATAAACATTGCCGACGAAGTTTGGAAACGCGCAGAAAAGAAAATGATTAAAGCTAAAACAGTAACCCTCAAATTTAAATATGCCGATTTTGAGCAGCACACCCGCAGTAAAACCATCGATGGCTATTTTCTGACGAAAGAAGAATTTTTGAAAGAAGGTAAAAAACTGATGAAATCCGGAAATTTCAATAAGGGAATCCGTTTGCTCGGATTAACACTTTCCAATTTTCAGCACGAAGAACAAAAACAACCGATGCAGTTGACCATTGAATTTTAAGGACTTACCTTTTACCCGCCGAGTGGTTTGAAACCGCTGTGCGGGTTTGCGGATGGATACAGGTTTCTGATGACTTCGGCTTTTCGCATAGCGATTCCGGTGGGACAAATCAGAGTATCGGTCATGGAAAGTCCATCTACCCAAAATTAAATTTCACAGAATAAGATTACCTGATTTTTTAGCAGCGTAAATTAAAATCGTATTTTCAGCCTAATTTTGAATCTGAAATCTGAAAACCAAATCGTT
>CAYUBV010000707.1:0-1303 GCA_964443035.1 uncultured Tangfeifania sp. | reverse complement strand
AGTTGTAAAATTATTCCCTTCAAAGGTAGTGCATAATTCTGAAAACACATTGCGCTGATTTTTTCTGGCAGTAGATATGAACCCTTCAATCCTTGCATATATTTCAGCGCCTTTGAAAGTACGGAAGCAGTTTGATATTTTTTGTTTCACTTTTACCGGCCTGATATCCCTTTCTGCCAGGTTGTTTGTAAATGGTACTTCCGGGTTGAAAGCAAATGCCAGTACTGCATCTTTTTTGCTGATTAAACGTTCAACAAGGTTTCTTCCTTTGGTACGTTTACTTCTGCCTTTTCTGCCCGGTATTTTTATTGGCGGGGGTTCTGCTTTTTCACCAAAACTACAAATACGGTCATATCTTGATTCAAGAAGTTCTTTTCGTTTGATTCTTTCTTCAAAGGGCATATTGTAAACATTTAATAAAAACAGCTTAAAAACTTTTGCCCATTTGGATTCCTGGTTTTCAATCAGCGATTCGAGTTCCCTTAATATGTGTGCGCCACAAATGGCATGTTTTAAATGTTCCAGTTTAAAATAGCTGCCCCAGCAGTCGTGGACAAGCCAGCCAAAGTAATCGGCCAGTATGGATTTATTGCTTTGGATTGCACCGGTGCCACGTTTTTCGTGTATAAACAGGTAAGTGTATAAAAGGGAGGTTGCTGTGTGCAGCCATTGAAGTTTCCCTGCCGCGCGTATCCCTGTTTCATCGGCATGTGTAACCCTTTGCCCAACTATTTTCGATTTGATTATTCGTTCGCTTTCTTCAAGATTTTCATAACATTTTTTTCCGGCCTGGCTGATGGTCGATTCATTTATCGGGTAACCAAACAGATCGCTGAATAACCCTTGTATTTTTTTGTATGGCAGCCTGTAATGAACATTCAACAGCACTGCAAATGCCTTTGCATTGTTGCCATATTGAACCGGGGCATTAACCCCCTGCGGGGTAGTTCCTTTTTGCTCCTGCCCGCAAACGGGACACAAGGCTTTAAATACCTGGTATTCGGTGATTTCAAGTTTAGGTGGAGGCAGTTCAAAAACCTGGCGCTTTTCTGTCAGTTCTAATTCTTCTTTTGTAAATCCATGCCCGCAATTGCAGGTGCCGGGGGAACAAATCTTTATTTTATCGGGGTCATCAACCTGTCGCAAAGTCTTACCTTTGTGACCTTTTTGTCCTCCCTGGTTACTATTTTTGCTTGTTGGAAAAGCCGGCTTAATGCTCCTTTTTTTATAACCATCGCTCGAAGGTGGTTTGTTGCTGTTATGGCTGTCGCTGTTTAACCGGGCTTTCAGCTCTGCGTTTTCG
>CAYUBV010000706.1:0-1310 GCA_964443035.1 uncultured Tangfeifania sp. | reverse complement strand
TACAAGGGCGGTTTTTTTCATTTTTATGGAAATGGAAACGAATTATTTCTTTTTATTGATTATCCTTTTGGAAGTGTAAAACTAATGGTGGTACCTTTTCCTTCTTCACTTTCAGCCCGGATTTCGCCGTTGTTTTTCTTCACAAACTCTTTGCACAGAATCAATCCAAGTCCGGTTCCTTTTTCCTGCGCAGTGCCCGATTTGGATATTTTCTCGGTTATTACAAACAATTTATCAAGCGTAGATTTATCCATCCCGATTCCATCGTCGCTGACCGAAATTTCAACTTCTTTTTCTTTTGAATGGCTTTCACAATTATTTTTCCTCCGGGAAGTTATTCCCAGCAGACCGTTAAAGGGATATCGTGCTGAATTTTAAAACCATGCCCTGTCCCAGGGAATACCGGCCAGAATCAGGATAAAACTCAGCCCGAACCAGATTGTGGCTACGCGGTGTTTTTTCCACGATACGGCTTTTTTCGACTTGCTTTTTCCTATGTGTACAAATATCAGTGCCACCAGCATAAGTACAATGTGCTCCACGGCGTAAAACCGCAGATCGGCATTTTGCATGGCAGCCCCAAAATTAGCAAAAGCAGCTTTTGTCAGAGGGCTAACAAAAAGATAGAGTATTAAACCGATGAGAAACTGGATGTCCATAAAAATGGTAAGCAGCAAGCCCGATACTCTGTCGCGTTTTGTCCATTCATTTTTTCCCAGCCAACCGGCAATTGAATAAGTTAAAGCTACAATAAAAACAATCAAAATCAGCCAGCGAAAAACATTGTGGGTGTGTAATAATCCTGTATACATGTTCATGATTTTTTAGATTGAAACAGGGAATCCACCTGTTGGTTCATGAAATTATTTAAACTGAATGTTTTTATCCGGCATAATAATTTAGTTCGAATGAAGGTTAAATGTAGCAAAAATTATTTTTCAGCGAGTTGAAAAACTTCGTCAGCTTCCCAGATTGTTTTGTTGTAATCAGGTTTTAAAACAGCATTTATCATGGCTTGTGCCACAGTTTTGCCATGAATTGGCCGGTATTTTTTGAAAACAAATTTTGTAACAAACCTGACAACAGGAACTGATAATTCTTCCATGGGGCGCCGGTCTTTCCGGTTGCCGGTTAACGATGCCGGACGCATGATTGCCAGGTTTTTGAACCCTATTTTTGAAACAGCTTCATCCAGTTCGCCTTTCATGCGGGAATAAAAAATCCACGATTTTGCATTGGCGCCAACCGACGAAACCAGCACGTAGTTTTCAATTCCGTTTTCCCTGGCTTTTTGGGCAAAATTCAGGTTG
>CAYUBV010000705.1:0-1312 GCA_964443035.1 uncultured Tangfeifania sp. | reverse complement strand
TTCACTTTCCGGTGAAGCGACGAACGGCTCATCTCCATTTCGCGGGCCAGCGCTGAAACGCCGAACCGGTGGTCGGCAAGCCGGGATTCGGAAATGGCATTGAGGCGTTCCGCAAATTTCTCTCCCGACAAAAGTGAAGCAGTCATCATTTATTTTAATCAAGTTATGTCAATTCAAAACTAAAAGTATAGTACCCATGTTGCAAAAATGAAACTTATGTTTCAAATGAAGATTTTCAAACTGTAATGAAGATTTGCCGGATAATTCTCTTATTATCATACGTAAAGAGATATTGCCACTGTCCTGTAAGCAGTTACATCATTACAAATTATAATCTCCATTAATCACCTTATTCAGTTGCTTTGTGAGTATTTCATTAAACTCTTCAGGGTGGGTTATCATTAAAAAATGGCTAATCCCGTCCATCCTTAAATCGTAAAAATTAACACCGTGATCTCTGAATGCTTTTACATCTGGTTTTGATTCCGAAGCAATGCTGATAACCGGGATGTTGCCGATTGATTTCAAAGAATTCGGATAGTCACGATTGATCCATTGCATAAAATTAATGGCTGATTCGATACCTGCCCGCGGATTATTCTTCGACATATCTTTCGCAATTTTTTCAATCATTTCTTTTTCTTTCGGTTGATGATGCCAGTTTCGTACCCAGTTATAAACATAGATTTCAAAATCATCTTCAACCCATTCAGCACGTTGTCGCTCTTCCATTGCAGCCAGTTCCTTTTCTGACAATATTTTTGGAATTCTACTGTAACCATCAATAGAAAAAAGGGCAAGCGTTTTATCTAAATTAAGAATAGCTGCTTCAAGTATCACATTGGCTCCCATTGAATGCCCGATTAGAATAAATTTATCCAGGTTGAGTTGATTGACAACAGTATTGACATCCCTGGCAAACATCGGGATGGTATATTTTATCCTTTCATGCCCCGATTCACCATGACCGGCAAGATCGATAGCTACAATCTTAAACTTATCCTGTAAAATACTGGTTTGTTTTTTCCAGTATGATTTATCGCAGCACCATCCATGGATTAATACCAGCGTGATTTTGCCTTTGCCGTAAGCCTGATAAGCGATATTTTCCCCGTCAGAGGATTTGACAAATTGTGTTTGTTGGGAAAAACAAACTACAGAGTAAAAGAAGAAACAAGACAGTGTGAGATATAGTTTTTTCATGATTCTTGAATTTATTGTTTTTATTCAATCAATTTACGCTAATTCAATATGCAATACATAGCACGTATGTTGCAAAATGTTTAAACTATGTTGCAAAAGCTTATAAATA
>CAYUBV010000704.1:0-1315 GCA_964443035.1 uncultured Tangfeifania sp. | reverse complement strand
AACTGGAAACCGGGAGTGCACTTACCCCTGTTGAAGCCCTGAACCAGGTTCCGGGAGTTTTAATGCACCACGGAACGCTGAGCACCAACCGGCTGACGATTCGCGGAATAGGTTCGCGGACTCCCTATGCCACCAATAAAATCAAAGCTTATTTTGGCGAGATTCCACTCACCAGCGGCGATGGCGAAACCACGCTCGAAGATCTGGAAAACCCGGCCATCAGCAGGGTGGAAATTATTAAAGGCCCTGCTTCCAGTTTGTTTGGAGCAGGTTTGGGCGGTGTAATTATTTTTCATCCCAAATCAGTGGTACAGGATTTTGTACAAAACAGAACGACAATCGCTTCATTCGGCACGGTAAAAAACAGCCTGTCAACTGCTGTTGTAAAAAATAAACTGAATCTTTACGCACTCGGTTCGTGGTTGAAAAGCGACGGATACCGCGAAAACAATAGAACAAACCGCGGAAATTTTCTGTTTAATTCGCAGTATTCATTTTCAGAAAACACCAACCTGCAGGTTTTGCTGAAAGCTACAAAAATGAAAGCATACATTCCCAGTTCACTCGACTGGCCTACGTTTCAGGATTCGCCTGAACAGGCGGCGTCAAACTGGGGCGGAATTAATGGCTATGAAGATTATTTCACCGGTCAGTTTGGCGTTTCGCTCAATATTTTCAGCAAAAGGAAATACAAAATTTCATTAGCCACCTTTGGCAGTTTCCGCAATGCGGATGAGTTGAGGCCGTTCAACAAACTGGAAGAACAATCGGATTATCTCGGCGCCCGCGGATACATTCAGAAAATCATTGAAGGAGAAATCGCAAAAGTAACACTCACATCAGGGCTTGAATTTTTTCGCGAAAACTATAACTGGTCAACAATTTCAAACGAAGTTGAAGGGCAACTGCTCTCCGACAACCGGGAAAAGCGATCGTATGAAAACCTGTTTTTCCAGGCAGAATCCAATTTTAACAACCGGTTTTACCTGTCGGCGGGAATTAACGGAAACCTCACCCGATTTGATTATACCGACCTTATCACTGCCAATGGCGACAAGTCGGGCAAATTCTCCTACAAACCTGTGATTTCGCCGCGCATTGGATTCAATTACGTCATCACTCCCGAATTTTCACTTTTCGGAAATTTAAGTCACGGATTTTCAACCCCCACTTTTGAAGAGACTCTTTTACCGGAAGGTGAAATCAACAAAGATATTAAACCCGAAACAGGCTGGAATGCCGAAACCGGTGTAAGGGCAATGGTTTCCGACCGGCTGACAGCTTCGGTAAGCTACTACCGCATTTATGTAAAAAA
>CAYUBV010000703.1:0-1319 GCA_964443035.1 uncultured Tangfeifania sp. | reverse complement strand
CCAGAAACTGGTCTTTAAACTGGTTCATCCCGGCATTGGTAAACATCAGTGTGGGGTCGCCCTTTACCACCATTGGCGCCGATGGCACAATCTGGTGCCCCTTTTCCTTAAAGAAATCGAGAAATGCCTTTCGTATATCTTTTGATGTTCGCTTCATCATTTTCTTTCCAATTATTTTGTTAATTTTATCTAAAGCAAAGTAAACAAATTGCTTACCTGAAAATTATTTGTTTAATTTTGCAGCGTGAAAAAAATTCACGGTTTTTTAAAATTCTTGCAAAGTTAGAGGTTTTAATTAATTTTGCTTAGTTGAGAAAATAAAAATAGCCGAATTTCTATGGCAAAAAAGAAATACAAATTCAATCCCAACACACTAAGTTACGAGCGTGTAGGGATTTCATGGAAAGAAAAGCTGGGAAAGATAGCCACCTATCTTTCGAGCAGCCTTGCGCTGGCTATTATCATGGTAATTGTTTTCCTGAATTTTTACGAAACGCCGCGCTCAAAGGCGCTGAAACGAGAGAACAGGCAGTTGCTGACACAATACGAACTGATGTCGCACGACATTGATCGCGTACAAAAGGTGCTGGATGAACTGCAGCAGCGCGACGACAATATTTACCGGGTAATTTTCGAGGCCGACCCGATTCCGTCATCTGTGCGGAAAGCCGGATTTGGAGGTAGCAACAAATATTCGCACTTAGAAAGCCTCAATGATTCGAAACTGATTATTGAAACAGCAAGGAAGCTCGACATTTTGGCCAAAGAAGCCTATATCCAGTCGAAATCATACGACGAGGTACTGGACCTGGCGCTCAACAAAGAAAAAATGCTGGCCAGCATTCCGGCCATTATGCCCGTAGCCAACGAAGATTTGAAACGAACTGCCAGTGGCTGGGGGTACCGGATTCACCCGATTTACAAAGTGCGGAAAATGCACTACGGAATGGATTTCACCGCCCCGGTAGGTACACCCGTTTATTCCACCGGCGACGGAAAAGTTATTGAAGTCAGCGGTTCGAAACGCAGCCGCTCGGGATTTGGACTTTCTGTAACAATCGACCACGGTTACGGATACGAAACCGTTTACGCCCACCTGAACGGATTCAATGTAAAAGTGGGACAGGAAGTAAAACGCGGCGATGTAATCGGCTATGTGGGCAACACCGGCGGCTCCACCGCACCGCACCTGCACTACGAGGTACACCACAACGGCAGCGCCGTAAATCCGCAATACTACTACTTTAAAGATCTCACCCCGCAGGAGTATGAAAAAATGATTGCGATTTCTTCGAATATCGGGCAGTCGCTGGATTAAG
>CAYUBV010000702.1:0-1321 GCA_964443035.1 uncultured Tangfeifania sp. | reverse complement strand
GAATGGTAGACGGAAATCCGGCTTTATTCGGACTGTCGGGGAAGTGCTGGGTTTCTAAGCAGAATGCACCGCGGTATTCATAGCTTTTGCCATATTTCCCGGTGTCGCTGCCGTCGAGGAAGTTGCCACCATAAAACTGCAACCCCGGCTCGTTAGTATACACCTCGAGCGTGCGGCCCGAATTGGGCTCCACAACTTTGGCTGCGTAGGTGAGGCCGTTTTCAGCATCGTTCAGCACCCAGTTGTGGT
The DNA here is from genome assembly GCA_964443035.1 of uncultured Tangfeifania sp. Lineage (GTDB taxonomy): Bacteria > Bacteroidota > Bacteroidia > Bacteroidales > Prolixibacteraceae > Tangfeifania. The sequence continues at coordinate 1,072 of CAYUBV010000702.1, read as the reverse complement.
CGTAACCTTTCCCAAATTCCAGTTGTTCAAATTCTTCACCCAACCGTTTTCCAATCATTGTCAGCTCCCTGAAATCCATGGGCGTACCTTCCACCGGGGCAATTACGCTGGTAGGAATCAAACTTTCATCAACCGGGGTGTAGTAATCGGCATTTATCATGAGCAGGTGATCATTAATGTTTCCTACGCCGGCACCTTTCAAATTAAAAAACGAATGATGCGTCAGGTTCACCGGCGTGGGATGGTCGGTTGTTGCCCAATACTCGATTTTCAGTTCATTGTCGTCAGTGAGTTTATACTGAACTTCCACATCCAGGGTTCCCGGAAATCCTTCTTCCATATGTGGCGAAGTGTAAGTCAGCACAAGTGTTTGTGCATCGGGCTTTTCAGCATTAAATACCACATTGTGAAAACCTTTTACACCGCCATGCAGTGTATTTTCGGCATCGTTCTGCGCCAGCGAATAAACTGTATCGTTCAGCACGAACTCCCCGCCGCCAATCCGGTTTCCATAACGGCCAATCAATGCCCCGTAATAAATTTCGTTGGAATTCAGGTAGCCCTCCAGGGTTTCATACCCCAGCACAATATCTTCGTAATCGCCGTTTTTATCAGGCGCCCACAGGTTCACTACCCTGCCCCCGTAATTGGTAATCTGAGTCATCATTCCGTTGATGTTCTGGAGCGTAAAAAGCTCAACTTCCCGTCCGTCTACCACATCTTTAAAATTTTCGGAATCGATTAAAACCGGCTCTTTTTTATCTGGCACTGTGCAGGCAAAAAAGGCCAGAAGCAATGCTGTAAATGCAAAATGTTTCATTTTGGTTGTTTTAAAATTTATTGAACATGTAAAATTAAACCTTAAATTTACAATGCAAAAAGAAAATCAACAGCCAATTATTCGAAAAAAACAAAAATCTGAAAAAAATGAAATTCACTGTAAAACTATTAATTCCTGTACTTCTCCTTCTTTTTCTGATGAGTTGCAGCGAGAAACAAGAACCAGCCCCGCGGCCAAATATACTGTTTGCCATTGCCGACGATGCCTCGTGGAAGCACTTTGGCGCGTACG
>CAYUBV010000701.1:0-1329 GCA_964443035.1 uncultured Tangfeifania sp. | reverse complement strand
GGTAAAGCAGAATGTCTGTCAAGTCTCCGCTTGGATCAGCAAGCAATGCATCGACAGTTCCTTCCGGCAATGCTTCAAATGCGGCATCTGTTGGGGCAAACACTGTAAATGGTCCTTCTCCCTGCAATGTTTCCACCAGGCCGGCGGCAATCAGAGCAGCTTCAAGAGTAGTGTGGTCATCACTTTCTACTACAATGTCAACAACAGATTCTGCTATCGGAGCCATTTCGAGGTCTTCCACAGCAACCGGCCAGACACCTGGTGAAGGAACACTTACACCTTTATTACTTCCACGCATCATCATATCCTGACCAAAATAATAAAGTGGCCAGCCTTTATAAGTCATTTGTTTTTTCCCGTAAACGTCGATTACACCAAAATCGGAAGGATCTAAAACAGAAGGCACAACAATATTTTCTTCTTCATAAACAGGCCATATACTGTTTTTTGTAAATTCAGGATCTGTAAAGTTGTTGATGCCGTAGTTATCATTAACCCATGTATAAAGGGTATTTCCTTCTTCATCAACAAAATACTGTGTAATTTCTTCTCCTGGTGTGTAATCACTTTGATAATCCGCACCATCATTCCCTGTCAACTGATCATCAATCAACATAATGGTATAATCGGGCTTGGCAACAAACCATTTCCCGATCAATCCTTCACCATTAATTTCACCAGGGATGGTATCATTAACAAAATAATAGAGCGGCCAGCCTTTGTAGGTTGTTTGCATAGCGCCGTCAGGTCGTTCAATAGTACCAAAGTCTGTTTCATCCAAACTTCCGCCCAAATCCGGATTTTCCGAATAAAAAACCGGCCAGTTATTTACACAACCATCCACACACATCGAATTTCCTTCAGCATCTTTTGAGAAGAAATAAAGCGTGTTTCCGTAGGCATCAGTCAAAATTTGCCCGTAATCGTCCGATTCCTTAACCTGAACGTCTGGAGAGGGAACCAATACCACGTCGAGGACATGAACAACACCGTTGTCGGTTTCAATATCGGCAACCGTTACTTTGGCGTTATTAATAAAAACCCCCGCACCAGTTACAGACACTTCAACCATATCACCGTTGTACATTTCAACGGTTATTCCGTCGCTTAAATCTGTGCTCATTACGGTTCCCGGAAGCACATGATACAGAAGGATGTTGGTAAGCGCAAATTTGTCGGCAAGCAATGCTTCCAGCATTCCTTCCGGAAGGGCATTAAAGGCAGCATCGGTTGGAGCAAAAACCGTAAATGGTCCGGTACCGACTAAGTCATCCACAAGATTGGCTTCAATCAGAGCCGTTTCAAGAATTGTGTGCTCTTCGCTGTTGA
>CAYUBV010000700.1:0-1332 GCA_964443035.1 uncultured Tangfeifania sp. | reverse complement strand
GCCTCAGCATCACTGATTTTACCCAAGTACCTTTGAGTGGTTGATAGATTCAAATGGCGCAACAGTATTTTTGAAAAGATTTCCGGCCTTTTTGACAATCAACCTGGCATTTACATAGGTCAGCGGAAAAATTCTGGTATCATGCATGTACGATTTATCATTACTCGGGCAGATTCGATGAAGTCTCAGGTATTCCGGCCTCGCGAAAGGCGTTTAATCTAAGTTGCTTTACCGTTTGTTCTTTAAAATGATCTGTATGTTTTAAATATTGGAGCGATAATTTTGGATATAACCTCAGAAGTTTTTGGGCTCTTTCTTTAGCCTCAGATTTTTGGCCTGAAAAGACATAAGCAGAAACCAATCCGATATTACCTGCTAAGCTTCGGGGATATATTTTGATCGCTTTCTTTAAAGTTTTGATCGCATCTTCATGACGACCCGCATAAGAATAACTAATACCTAAGAAGGCGACGTGCACATGCGGAGTGAGAGGGTTCAGGCGTATTGCTTTTTCCAATAAAGAAATTGCTTCTTGAAACCGGCAGGCATAGGTCTGAATCATTCCCAAATAAGCGATTCTGTCTGCACAGTTTGGACAGATCTCCACCGATTTTTCCCCTAATGTGACAGCCTTGTCATAATCTCCTTTCATGAGATGAATCCAAGACAGGACGCCATATGCACCTGGGTTAGATTGATCCAAATCAACCGCTTTTGTTGAAAATTCGTACGCCTTCTCCATTGATTCTTTGGGTGATTTGCTCCATCCATTAAAAACTTCGTCCAAATAATTAGCTGCTAAGCCACTGTAGACCCCGGAACATTCACTCTCAGGAAGTTCCTGGGCAACTTCTTTGAGGATTTTTTGGGCTTTTTGGTTTGCCTCTGGTGTTTGCTTATACCAAAGTGCCATGGTTTGATAATACTTGAGTAATATGTCAGGATTATTTGCAAAATATTTACTCTGTCTAAGCGCCTCCTCGCCTCCAATGAGTTGGACCCCAAGAGATGTCACCAACTTGTAGGTGATCTGGTCCTGGAAATCAAAGATATCCTTTAACTCGCCCTCATAACGTTCTGCCCAGATATGGTGACCTTGAATGGCATCTATAAGCTGTGCTGTTATCCGCACTTTTTCTCCTGCTTTTCGGAAGCTGCCTTCCAGGACATATCTCACCCCTAAGTCTTCTGCCACCTGCTTGATTTTTACAGGTTTGCCCTTGTACACAAACGATGAGTTTCGGGAGATCACAAACAGTTGGGGTATCTTGGACAGGGTGGTGAGGATTTCTTCAGCCAGGCCGTCACAGAAATACTCCTGCTCAGGGTCAT
>CAYUBV010000699.1:0-1335 GCA_964443035.1 uncultured Tangfeifania sp. | reverse complement strand
GAGTGGTCGGTTACCGCATAATATTCGTAGCCAAAATCCTGTGCAGCTTCCACCATCTCTTTTATCGTGTATTTTCCGTCGCTGGCTTTGGAGTGCGTTTGCAGGTCGCCTTTTATGTCGGTTAGTTTTACAAGTTTTGGAAGTTTGTTATTTCGCGATGCTTCAAATTCGCCTTTGTTTTCGCGCAGTTCAGGTTCGATGTAGCGAAGCCCGAGCGCTTTGTACATTTTTTCTTCGGTTTTGGCGGCCAGCTTTTTCCTGCCTGAAAACACACCGTATTCATTTACTTTCAAATCTTTTTCCTGTCCGATTTTACGAAGTGCTACACTGTGCTCTTTGGAACCGGTAAAATAAAGGAGGGCTGCCCCAAACTCACTTTTTTTAACTATTCGCAAATCTACCTGCAAGCCGGTACGTAGTTTTACCGACGATTTTTTTTTGCCATGTGCCAGAATTCGGTCAACTTCATCAAATTCAGTAAATGATTTCATGGCTTTTTCGGTATCGCTGCTGGTGGCCAGTATGTCGATGTCGCCTACCGTTTCTTTTTTACGCCGGAAACTACCGGCAATGGTTACATCGTTCATTTTATTTTTCAGGTATTCAACCAGCGGTTGTATTTCTTCTTCCGCCTCGCTGCGTTTTATGCGTTTGGAACCGCCTTTTTGCGCATATTCCTCAATTTCGCGTTTAATGTTTTCGACGCTCTTTTTTCCAAACCCGGCTAATTCTTCCACCTTACCTTCGTCAACGGCTTTTTTTAAATCGTCGATAGAATCGATATTCAGTTCCTCATGAAGCGTTTTCGTGCGTCCGGGCCCCATTTGTTCGAGTTTCATGATTTCAATCAGTGAAGAAGGAATTTCGTTTTTCAGCTTTTTGAGTTGCTTCAGGCTTCCCGTTTCAACAATCTCCTCAATTTTTTCAGCCATGCTTTCGCCAATATCAGGCAACGAAGAGATGTTTTCATCTTTATCCTCCATTTCGGCCACACTTTTCGACAAACCGGAAATTGTACGAACTGCATTCCGGTATGCCCGCACCCTGAATTCATTCTCCCCTTTTAAATCCAGTAAATCAGCAACCTCATTTAATTTGTCCGCTATTTCTTTATTGTGAACAGGCATCCTGATACTTTTTGATATTTTGATCTATATGTATTTGCTTATTCCAGAATCACACCAAACGAAGGTTTTTAGCAAAACAAAACGGATATATACTTATAACAAATTAAACCACAACAATTTAGTTTAAAAGCAACAAAAACGGATAAAACCATTTTAACCTTCATGATTTGTTGATTTTTAGAACAATTGCGTAAAATTTCTACATCAA
>CAYUBV010000698.1:0-1337 GCA_964443035.1 uncultured Tangfeifania sp. | reverse complement strand
TTAGCGACATTAGAGCAAGAGAAATTTTAGACTCGCGTGGTAATCCTACCATCGAAGTGGAAGTTTTACTGGAAAGCGGTGCTTTTGGCCGTGCTGCAGTTCCGTCGGGAGCTTCAACCGGAGAAAACGAAGCACTTGAACTGCGCGACGGAGATAAAAAACGTTACCTCGGAAAAGGTGTTTTAAATGCAGTTGATAATGTAAACGACATTATTGCCAAAGAATTAGTGGGTATGGATGCCACCGACCAGGTTTCTGTGGACAACAAACTGCTGGAACTCGACGGTACAAAAACAAAATCGAAACTGGGTGCCAATGCACTTTTGGGTGTTTCACTCGCAGTTGCAAAAGCAGCCGCTGAGTTTGCAGGTGTTCCGCTATATCGATATATTGGTGGCGTTGGTGCAAAAACACTTCCGGTTCCGATGATGAATATCATCAACGGTGGATCGCATTCCGATGCACCCATTGCATTCCAGGAATTTATGATTCGCCCGATTGGCGCTTCTTCTTTCCGCGAAGGTTTACGCATGGGAGCCGAAATTTTCCACAGCCTGAAAAAAGTTTTGAAAGGCCGTAACCTGAGCACCGCCGTTGGTGATGAAGGTGGTTTTGCCCCGGAACTGGAGGGAACCGAAGATGCACTGAACAGCATCATTGAAGCCGTTAAAAATGCCGGTTACAAACCAGGCCGTGCCGAAGACGGTGGCGATGTTTCTATCGCACTCGATTGTGCTGCTTCTGAATTCTTCGAAGACGGCGTTTACAATTATGCCAAATTTGAAGGCGAAGGAGCTGCAAAACGCAATGGAGAAGAACAGGCTGCTTACCTTGCCGAACTGATTTCAAAATTCCCCATCGATTCTATCGAAGACGGAATGGATGAAGGCGACTGGGACGGCTGGGTAAAACTGAATGCTGCTATCGGCGACAAATGCCAGCTTGTTGGCGACGACCTGTTTGTAACCAACGTTGAATACCTGCAAAAAGGTATTGAAATGGGGGCTGCTAATTCCATCCTGATTAAAGTGAACCAAATTGGTACATTGACCGAAACGCTGGATGCTATTGAAATGGCGCATCGCGCAGGATACACTTCGGTTACTTCGCACCGCTCAGGTGAAACAGAAGATGCAACCATTGCCGACATTGCCGTTGCTACCAACTCAGGTCAGATTAAAACCGGTTCGCTGAGCCGTTCCGACCGCATGGCAAAATACAACCAGTTGCTTCGTATTGAAGAAGAGCTGGGCGACAGCGCTATTTACGGCTACAAAAAAATTTACAGGAAGTAATTGAAATTAACTGTAGTTTTTCAAAATATAAAACCGCTTTCG
>CAYUBV010000697.1:0-1337 GCA_964443035.1 uncultured Tangfeifania sp. | reverse complement strand
GTATGAAATCTACACTCACTTACCTCCATGCGCTGAAAACCTTTTCTTTCGCTACAATCGGCACCGCACTTACACTAACTCTTTCGGCCCAAACACCTGCTGTGTCAGCCGCTTCCGATGCGCTGAAGCAGAGGCCCAACATCATTGTCATCGTCGCTGAAGATATGGGGCAACAAGTGGGCTGTTACGGGGACCAAACCGTGCCCACGCCCAACATCGACCGCCTGGCGCAGGAGGGAGTACGCTTCGATAACGGCTACGTGACCCAGGCCTCCTGCAGCCCTTCCCGCAGCAGCATCCTCACGGGGCTTCATGTATACCAGAACTTCCAGCTGGGCCTTTCCCATATGGGATACACCATGCACAAGGGCATCCCCAACCTGCCGGAACTGCTCAAGCAGAAGGATTATCGCACCGGCATCCTGGGTAAACTGCATGTAAATCCCGAAAATGAGTTTCCCTTTGACTACCGGTCCGGATCAAAGGACGTGGCCATCCTTGCCACCAAGGCAGATGATTTCCTGGGTGACACGGGTGACCAGCCCTTTTTCCTCATGTTTAATTTCTGGGATTGCCACCGGGATCAAACCGGAGGTGGCCCCCCCTTTCCCGACACCCGCTTCGGCCTGCCGGAGGATCCGGTTGGGTCGGACGATGTAAGCATATTTCCGGAGCATGGGGAGGTTGATGAACCTAACGTCCGGGAGGAAGTGGCCGGGTATTACAATTCAGTAAAGCGTGTGGACATCGGCATCGGCATGCTGCTGGACGTATTGGCAAAACACAAAAAACTGGACAACACAATGATCATTTTCATCGGCGACCACGGCCCTGCCTTTTCCCGGGGCAAGACTACTACCTACGAATTCGGAATAAAAGTCCCTTACATCGTACGCTGGCCCGGTATGGCGAAGCCCGGCTTGGTAAGCGAAGCCCTGGTTTCGACCATTGATATCGTGCCCACCTCCATGTCGGCCGCCGGTCTTGAGGTTCCCTCATACCTCCCCGGAAAATCCCTGGTCCCCGTATTGCAGGGTGAGGACGAAAACTGGCGCTCAATCCTGGTGGCGGAATGGCACACCCATGGGCCGGGATTCCAGCAGCCCCAGCGCAGCATACGCGACGGCCGCTACAAGCTGATCCTCAACATGAGGCCTGGCGAAGGAAAGCCGGGGCTGGGCATCGATGGCTGCAAGGTGGCCCAGGCCCTGAAACTCTCCAGGTATGACGGCACGGAGGTCAAACGGGTCTTTGACCTTCTCAATAAAGCCCCGGAAATCGAGCTCTATGATCTCCAGGAGGATCCCATTGAATACCACAACCTGGCCGACGATCCC
>CAYUBV010000696.1:0-1338 GCA_964443035.1 uncultured Tangfeifania sp. | reverse complement strand
TGGCAAAAGCAATAATCTTTGGATTAGAAAACCCGTATGACCAAATGGAAAATTAGCGGCATTGTTTGACCAAATTTTAACTCCTTCTCAATATATTCGAAAACATTCACTCGTTTCAATTTGAATTCCTATTTTTAAATCTTATTTAGAATTTGGGTTGGGAACTGTTTTTACAAATGAAGAAATGAGGGATTTAACCAACGAAACTGGCACAGGAGAATGGAGCAGTTTTTTAACCGGGCGCGTTGGGTACAGGCATCAAAAACCCAACGGACGTTTTATTTTCAGAATTGGATTCACCCCTTTGTTTGAGCTTGAAGGCAATGATCTTCATCCGTTAGGAGGATTATCTTTGGGGTATAATTTTTAAAATAGTGGAAAATAGCCCCCCTTTTAAAAAATTGGGATTAGCGGAAAGCAGGAATGAATTTAAAACAAATCTGAATGTGTACCGGTAGCTATAAAAAGCAAAGTGAGGGTGTCATCGTTTTGGTCCCAAACCACTAACCAGTCCGGTTTCAGATGGCATTCCCACAAACCCGCATACTGCCCGGACAAAACATGAGCTTTAAATTTTGGTGGTAATTTGCCCTGATTTTGGAGAATATCAATTGCATCTTCAAGTTCAGAAAGGTTATAACCTCTTTTTTTGCAGCGCTTAACATCCTTTTTGAATCTTTTGGTAAACCGAATGGAATACATCACTGTAGACATTTATCAATGAGGTCTTTTGCATCTTCAGCTTCAAATACACGTCCATTTTTTATATCATCCAAAGCTTCATCCATTCCTTTTTTTTTCTTGACCTCAGTAAAAGCAACGACTTCACTTAACGATTCCAGAAGTGCCACCAGTTTTTTCCCGGACCTGGTTTTTTCGTTTATAGTTATGTTATATGTTGCCATATCTAAAATTTTTATTACAAAAATAGCAAACTGAAAATAAAAAACCTCAAATGAACGCAACCAATTGTATTTTAAATGCATCTTGAAAATAAAAACCAAAACCTTTGAGTAATGAAAACACGATTAGTTTATATGTTCCTTGTCAGCTTGGTTTTTATTTGTGGATGTAACAAAGAGGAAGAAACCAGCAAACAAATTATTGAAGGACATTACAAAGGTACATTCCAGCGGGAGTGGGTTTGGGCCGATAGTGAAACCGCCAGTGTCACCTTTACTTTTTCATCAAATGAATGGAGCGGTTCCAGCGACAATTATAAATATCCTGCTTTGAGTCATGGTACCTATTCAATTATTGGTGATTCCATACTATTTTATAGCGATGGCTATTGGACGGCTGAGTTCGATTGGAGCCTGATTCTTTCGGGTAAATACG
>CAYUBV010000695.1:0-1345 GCA_964443035.1 uncultured Tangfeifania sp. | reverse complement strand
GATTCACTTGCTTTACTATTGGAAAACCCCTGATTTGTTTTTCTTTATTTTCAATAGATCCGAGGTTCGGATATTCTGAAAGAAGATTTAAAAAATTATAAACTTTTTGTGCAAAATTTTTTGTTGTGGTTTCGCCCCATTCATTTTGAAGGTGGTTAAAAATCTCATCAAGTTGTTTTTCAGCCCGTTTCGACCAGTGTATTTCTAAAGCCATTTCTTGTGCTTCTTTTTCATCTCATCATGACTTTTAAGGTTGTAGGGATTTTTACTCTCTTCCAAAGCAAGCAATAATTCCTCCTTTTCAGAATTGCTGAGATTATCCCAGAGTTCACCTTCACTGGCAGAACGGTGTTTTAAAAGCTCATAAAAATCCTTTAATAACGACTCATTATCAATTTTGTCAATGAGTTGATGAAAATTTCTTTTTAATTCTAATGTATCCATTTTACAGACCTTTCTTCAAAGTTACTATTTTTTATTTTCACTAAACAAATTGCGCCTTTTTGACTTTTATAAGAGATCTAAACTTTTAGGATTTTCAATTACCTTTGCGCGAAACAACTTGAAATGGAATTAAAAAACTTCACATACCTTTTACTGATGCTGGGAACCATTGCTGTTCCGCTTGCTTTCAGCTTTGAAAAACAGGTGCGGTTTTACACCAACCTAAAATACCTGTTGCCCGCCATTCTGTTTTCAGGCATCATTTTTATAATTTGGGATTTGCGCTTCGAGGAGCTGGGAATCTGGAGTTTCAACCCGGAATATTTGCTGGGAATTTACATTTTAAATCTCCCGGTTGAGGAGTGGTTGTTTTTTATTGCCATTCCGTACGCTACGGTTTTTATTTACGAAGTGCTGAAAGTAAAACTTCCTCATTTCGAAAAACCAAATCTTTTTTTGGGAGTCAGCCTGGTGTTGCTGGTAGCATTTGCACTCACCGCATGGTTTGCACGCGAACGGCTTTACACTTTTTTCAACTTCTTTTTGCTGACTATTTATTTTGGATACACTGTTTTCAGAAACCGGTTTAAACCACATTACACCAAGTTTTACCTCACCTGGCTGATTTCGCTCATCCCGTTTCTGATAGTAAACGGAATTTTAACTGCACTTCCGGTGGTGGAGTACAACGATGCCCACAATCTGGGGATCCGGGTGTTTACAATTCCAATCGAAGATTTCTTTTATTTTTTCCTGTTGTTATTAATGAACCTGACCATTTTTGAGTACCTGAAAAAGCATCAATATTTTTAAACGCCAATTTTCAGAAAATGAAATTCCTATACAGAACCGGTATTTATTTTTACTCACTGATTTCGCATCTTGCATCTCCTTTTAATAC
>CAYUBV010000694.1:0-1347 GCA_964443035.1 uncultured Tangfeifania sp. | reverse complement strand
GCTTCGGGGTGTTCCATGGCAGGATGACCCGGGTGAAAATCTGGTTTTCCCCTGAGGCGGCCATGCACATCAAGGAAAGGCAGTGGCATGATTCCCAGGAAATACAGGATCAGCCGGACGGGTCGATCATTTTTTCGGCGGAAACCGCCGGCATTCATGATATCCGGATCTGGGTGCTCAGCTGGGGGGCCAACGCCAGGGTGCTGGCACCTGAAAGCCTGAAAGAGATGATTACATCAGAGATTGAAGCGCTTAACCGGCTTTATGAGTGAAGGGACTTGGTGGACTGGATTCCCAGGACAGAAGGGATCGGCTGATGGGATAATCTGCATACATGGTGGTGGGGCCAGATCCGGGTCTGACGGCACCGGTGCCAGCTGGGCTTTGGCTTTCCATCCGGTCCAGGAGTCAGAAACCAGCAGCCGTTCCGGTTCATAATCGTGGTATTGAACAAAATTGCCAAAGGTCAGTTCCTGGCCGGACTCTAACGTGAAGGTCTGGAGTCGTTCCGGCACCTGGGCGGCCAGTTTTTGCAGATTGGCCCGGATGTTATCCAGGACATATTTGCGTGACATCTTGTCGAACTGGATGGCGCACCCGGCCGGCAGATGGGGGAAATTGTTTTCCACCTCCTTGTCAATGCTGTGGCGGTGCCGGGGCAAAAGGGCTTTCAACCGGTTGTCCATGCGGTATTTCCGGTGCACCTGGCCCACAAAATCCAGCACGGTCAAACATTCTTTTTCAGGGGCATGGCGCAGTCCCCGGCCCAGCTGCTGGAGGAACACGGTGAGACTTTGGGTGGGCCGCAGGAACAGGACCATGTTGACCTCCGGCACATCCACCCCTTCGCTGAGCTTGTCCACGGTGAACAAAAAGGCCAGCCGGCCGGATTTCAGCGGCAAACCGGTTGTGTAAATCCGCTGCCACATTGCCGGCATGGAAGAATACCGTTACCTGTTAAAAATCCGGAATTTCTGGAAACCCTGAATTGTCAGGGAAACCCATTGCAGTATTCGGGCAGCTGTCCATTGAGGGTTTTGAGTTGATGACTTTCCGAACATTATCAAGCCAGTCAGAGCTGGGGCCGATCTTTTTTACGAGAAACCACAAAATACAAATCATACCAAACATTCTCTTCCGCGCATTCCTGTCAAGATTCAACGTATTGAAATATGCATTTTTTATTGTCGGCAGCGGATTTCTGTAAGAGCTGTTCCATATTCTTGTATGGTGAGCACATTTGTTTCGAAGTATGTTGATTTCCTGGAGCCACTGTTTCAGAATATCTGATTTGAGAAAGCTTTCTTTCCGCCCGATTTTTGTCTGGAACAATCATTCCTCTTGAAA
>CAYUBV010000693.1:0-1350 GCA_964443035.1 uncultured Tangfeifania sp. | reverse complement strand
AAGTTGATCTTTTTCAAGTCGGTACAAATCGGCAATTCCTTTTGCCATTCCTTTGTTGTAAAGCAACTCAATGGTTTCCTGTCCCAGTCCGTCGATGTCCATTGCTTTGCGGCTCACAAAATGTTCCATTTTGCCTTTGATTTGCGGCGGGCAGCCCACCTCATTCGGGCAGTAATGCGCTGATTCTCCTTCTTTGCGCTCGAGCGGAGTGCTGCATTCGGGGCATTTGTTAATAAAAATTACCGGTCTTGCCATCGGGTGCCTTTCTGCCGGATCGACTCCCGTAATTTTCGGGATGATTTCGCCGCCCTTTTCTACAAAAACGGTGTCGTTTAAATGCAAATCCAGTTTTTGAATTATGTCCTGGTTGTGCAAAGAGGCGCGTTTCACAACCGTTCCTGCAATGGGAACCGGGTCGAGGTTGGCAACCGGGGTAACCGCGCCGGTGCGTCCCACCTGGAAATCGACCGAGCGTAAAACCGTTGAGGCACTTTCTGCCTTGAATTTGTAAGCAATGGCCCAGCGGGGCGACTTGGCAGTGAAACCCAACTCTTCCTGAACACGGCGTGAGTTTACTTTAATCACCACACCGTCAGTGGCAACAGGGTACTCAAACCGTTTTCGGTCCCATTTTTTAATGAATGCAAACACTTCATCCAGGCTGCGGCATAAAGCAGTGGCTTCCGAAATTTTGAAACCCCATTGGCGGGCTTTCCCAAGCATTTCAAAATGACTGTCAACCTGCAGATTATCTCCGGGAATGTAATAGAAATAAGCATCCAGTTTGCGCGAGGCTACAATCGACGGATCCTGCATTTTCAGTGTGCCGGCGGCGGCGTTTCGCGGATTTGCAAAAAGTGCTTCCCCGGCTTTTTCGCGTTGTTTATTCAGTTCTTCAAAAACACTGAACGGCATCACAATTTCACCCCTGATTTCAAAACTTTCAGGGTACCCGTTTTCGCGTAACGTGAGCGGAACCGAGCGGATGGTGCGTACATTATTTGTTACATCATCACCTTTTGTACCGTCTCCGCGGGTAACTGCCCTCGAAAGTTTGCCGTTTTCATACAGCAAGCTAATGGAGGAACCATCGAATTTTAGTTCGCAAACATATTCGAAATCTTCATCCACCAGTTTTTTGATACGGGTATCGAAGTCTTTTAACTCTTCTTCGGAATAAGCATTAGAAAGCGACAACATGGTGTAGCGGTGTTCCACCTGTTCAAACACTTTGCTGATGTCGCTTCCCACGCGTTTGGTCGGAGAATTGGGATCTTCAAATTCGGGGAATTCCTTTTCCAGTTTTTCCAGTTCGCGCAGTTTCATGTCGAACTCGTAATCGCTGATTTC
>CAYUBV010000692.1:0-1355 GCA_964443035.1 uncultured Tangfeifania sp. | reverse complement strand
CGGAACAAACCCTCTTCAGAGGCAATCCATACAGCTTTATCACGGTCGATCAAAATCTTTTTAACCTGCCCGTAATCCCATCTGAATTTAAAAGTATGTTCTTCATCAAAGATGCAGAATACGGTGTCCTGTTTGTAAAATGTCAGTGGCATAGGCAGCTCATAGCCCTTTCCGGGTTTTATGGGTAACAATTGGTCATCCCGCAGGATAAACTTATTACGGTCCATGCCTGTGATAATAATACTGCCTCCCTGTTCTCTCCTAAAATTCCTTGCCTTCAGGTCCCCGGCACGTGTGAGTTTATCATCGCCGTACATCCATATCTCTCCTTTCTTGCTCAAGATTACCACGCGATCATTACCTTGATCATAAGACATACTTTCGACATTCAGGCCAGGGGGCATGTTTATAATGTCAGTCATATTCCTGAGAGAATCATCGCTGTAGCAGAATATCTTATTTTGCATGTGGTTTACCGTAACAAGTAACCAGAGCCTGCCTTTATTATCCATCTCAGCCATAAAGATGAACCTGTCTGAGGTTTCGTCGAATAGCTTATGGGGCACAAAACCATCTTCTCCGAGGATGGAGAAGCCAGATTTATTAACCACAATAATCTGCCCTTTCCTGTTCTCAAGAATTTTTACAATATATGGATCTACCAGGCCGTCATGGTGGTAAAAATTAATAAACTCCTGACCGTCAAAAAGTGCTACACCATTGCGGGTGCCTATCCACAAATACCCCCTGCTGTCCTGGTATAGCTCTTCCACCTGCGACTGGTTCAGCCCGTCAGATGGGGTGTATGCCTTTATTGAATATGATTGGGCAGCTGAATTAAATGGCAGCAACAGGAATAAGATGATATATACAACAGTACTTCTCAAGTAGATTCAAGCTTAGGTCGACCATTAAATATAAGAAAAAATATTTATACACACTCATTTTTGATAACTCTGGCTGTCTATTACGATCTGCTTATTTAATTGGCGAAGCATAAAGACAACTATCTAAATAAATCCCGTTTGAAGCATAGGGTTAAGGGGATAATCTGATAAGGTCGCCTTAAGTCAATTCTGCATAAGGACAAATTCTGTTATATTTGTAAAGTAATTTTTGAAGTTACCCTTGTTTTTTGAGATAATCCTTTTCCATAGTCAATGACATTCCAGTCTCTATAGCCTGACAGTAAAAGGTTTATCTTGTTTTAAGAAGAGGAATATGGCGATATTGCTGCTGATGTTGTTACTCCCCCTGGGTCTGGTCTTTATACCCCGGCCATGGCATAAATACAGGTCACTTGCAATTGGTACGGTTCAACTGGGTGTTGTTGTATTATTGCTTACCTATATTCC
>CAYUBV010000691.1:0-1356 GCA_964443035.1 uncultured Tangfeifania sp. | reverse complement strand
CCGGTAAATGTAAAATATTCGGGTGCCCGGAACCTGTTTTTGAAAAGCGTTTTGAATTCATAAAACGCGGAAATGTAGAACAGAATGCTCCACGGAAGAAAAAGGTACAGCAGGTTGTGGACATAAAAAACGGGATCGCTGTTGGGTTTTACAAGCGTTCCGGTAAGCCGGCCCACATTGTTTTCCCAGAAGAAAAACACGATTCCATCCCAGCCAAACTGGTTTACCAGTCCAATAAGGGCAGGACTGACCACGACAAATGCCAGTAGAATTCCGGCGTACCACCGGTAATCTAAAAACGATTTGAAATCTTTTTTCAGTAGAAGATGGCCCACAATTGCAAATGCCGGAATGGCTGCCCCAAGCGGTCCTTTGCAAAGCATGGCCAGGCCAATTCCGAAAAACCCCAACATCCAGCTTTGATTGCGTTTTGTTTTAATGAAATCGGCCAGTTGCCAAAGGGCAAAAGTGATAAAAGCCTGCATCGGCGTGTCGGTGTGAATGTCCATCGAATAGAACGGGTATATAAACGAAAACGCCGTCAGGAAAAGGGTGATAAAACCTACCCGTTTGTTGTACAGTGTTTTTCCAAGCCTGAATGCAGAGTAAAGTCCGAAAAAAACAATTAGCAGCACCGGCAGTTTAAACCAGAAATTGGAAATATCGCCAATGGCAAATCCCAGCGCTCCCAGCCAAAACAACAGCGGCGGTTTTTGGTCGTACGCATCGCCGTGAACGGTGAGGTTGATGTAATTGCCGTTCTGGAAAATCTCTTTGGCTACGGTGGCATATTTTCCGGCATCTCGGGTAACATCTATCGGGAGCCCCGCAAAATAGGCCCAAAGCAGCAGAGCCGCGGCAATGTAAAAAAGAAAGCGAACTGTTTTGTTTTCGAACATGCTCATTAATCGTTAAATCGGTACTGGCACTGAAAGGCAAGGCAAAAGTGGCAATTTTTTCAATAATTATAAAACCGGAGTTCCAAAATCGTTTAAATCCAAATTCTCTATCTTTGTTCAAATTTTAATTGTTTGAAATGAAGCTCTGGTACAAAGGAATTACCGTAAACGAAGTCATTGAAAAATTTACCGTTGGAAAAGATCGTGAACTGGATTTATACCTGGCACCCTACGATATTTTGGGTTCGATGGCACATGTTATAATGCTTGAGTCGGTGGGTTTGATTGAAAAAAACGAATTGCCGGTTTTGCTCGAAGCGCTCAAAAAACTGTACAAAAAAGCAGAGGAAGGCGATTTTGTTATCGATGAAGGCATGGAAGACGTACACTCACAGGTTGAATTTCTTTTAACACAGGAGCTGGGCGATCTGGGCAAGAAAATTCACAGCGGACGTTC
>CAYUBV010000690.1:0-1359 GCA_964443035.1 uncultured Tangfeifania sp. | reverse complement strand
ATGAAAATACGAAAAATTCTGGTTTAAAGAAATGGCCGGTTCGTTTAAAGATTTTCCCCAATGGTTGAAATTATTTTTATGCCCTTCAACATTTGCTTTAAATTGGATAGAATTTAAATATCAAATAGTTATGAAAACAATCAAAAACAAAATCAGATTTTCTTTTTTACTGGTCATTATTATTTCCCTGACAGCTTGTTCACAAGATGAATTTCCTGAAGAGCAGGAATTGAAGGACCCCCTGCCGGCAACTGATTTGCCTTATACTATTGCAGGGACTAATCAAACTACGTTTTACAACAATCAATCGGAAATTGCAGCACCATTGAAAGGTGAACCTTTTTACGGACAGGATGCCACTTATCCGGGAATCGGGCCGGATTATTCGGATAACGGAGATGGTACTGTTACCGATAGCATTACCGGTTTGATGTGGCAGAAAGATCCGGGTGATAAAATGACTTATGACGAAGCCGTTTCAGGTACTTCATCTTTCGGATTAGCCGGATACGACGATTGGAGATTGCCAACCATTAAAGAATTGTACTCCCTCATTGTTTTCAGCGGATTGGATCCTGACCCGCGTTCCGGAGCTGAATCAGTGCCTTTTATCGACACCGGTTATTTTGAATTTGAATACGGCGATACAGATGCCGGGGAACGCATCATCGATGCCCAGTATGCAACTTCAACACCCGATGTGGGCGACTCGCAGTTTGCCGGGGGAAATCTCATGTTTGGCGTAAATTTCGCTGACGGAAGAATTAAAGGTTATCCCACCGGAGCAATGCCAGGACAGTCGGAAGGGATAAAGTTTTTTGTATTATACGTTCGTGGAAATGAAAATTTCGGGCAAAACAATTTTGTAAGTAACGGCGATGGCACCGTAACCGACAAAGCCACCGGCCTGATGTGGATGCAAAACGACTCCGGTAAAGGAATGAACTGGGAGGAAGCACTGGAATATGCGGAATCAACTACTTTTGCCGGTTACTCCGACTGGCGCCTGCCAGATGCAAAAGAGTTGCAAAGCATTGTAGATTATGAACGTGCGCCGGGCACTACAAATTCAGCAGCCATCGATCCGGTTTTTAATTGCACCCAAATAACCAACGAAGCCGGTCAAACCGATTATCCGTTTTTCTGGACGGGAACCACCCATGCCAACCCGCAGGGTGGAGGCAGCGCAGCATACATTAGTTTTGGCCGTGCAATGGGTTATTTTAACGAAACCTGGCAGGATGTGCATGGCGCGGGTGCTCAGCGCAGCGATCCCAAAACGGGAGATGCCTCCGACTGGCCAACGGGTCACGGTCCGCAGGGCGATGCCATTCGGATTCAGAATTATGTGCGGTTGGT
>CAYUBV010000689.1:0-1362 GCA_964443035.1 uncultured Tangfeifania sp. | reverse complement strand
GGCAGGTCGGCGGCCGGAAGCAGGATGGTGTTGCCATCGGCCAGCACGGCCAGAAGTCCGAACGCTTCTCCGTCATTGTTGGCCGATGGATCCAGGAACCCGCTGGCCAGTACACCCAGGGCCTCTCCACCCAGACCCGAAAGCGGGGCGGTGAACGAGGCGATCACATCGCCGCCCGTCGGGGCTACATCAATCGTGTAGTCGGCCGCCGGGACCGTGATATAGTCGGTGTTGCCTGTGTACTGCAGGTCGTTGGCCAGCTGGGCTACATCGCGGGCGAACACATCCACGCCCGGTGCATCGGTGGCCCCGTGCCAGATATAGAAGCTTGACTCACCGGCTTCGCCGTGCGTCTCATTGGAGGAGAGTACGTACAGATCGAAGGCGGTATCGATCTCATCCGGATTGTCGGCAAAACCACCGGTCAGCAATCCGTTGGCGATGACCGTATAGGTTTCACCCTCGGCAAATTCGGCCCCGTCCAGTTCAAAAGCGGCATCGGTGCTGGCAGGATCGGCGCCATAGGGGTAGATTTCAAAAAGCAGCGGCGTAGCGGCCGGCACGTCCACGAACGGGGTGGCCGCGCGGAAGGCCAGGCTGTCAACGAACAGATCGCCATTCACGTAGATGTCAACCACTTCAGCGGCCGGGTCGGCCGAATTGTGGACGATCTGCGCGCGGGCAAGTGCCGGCTCTGCAATCGTGACTGTGGCAAAATCACCAACCAGCGGACGAAGATTGGTGCCATCACCAAGATTGGTCAGCAACGCGGGATTCTGCGCCGGTATGCGATTACCTTCGCCATCAACCCCTGCAGGACCCAGGTGAGTCATGGCAAAGAACTCCGATGTCTCCGTGATTTGTGAATCCACACGAACCGGGTCTTCGTCCTGGGGACTGATTGGCTCAACGATATCTACGGCAACATCGGTGTAGAGGGTATTGACTTCCAGATCGAGTTGTGATACTCCGACAAAAGCACCAATCTGACCATCCATAGCCTCATGGAGATCTATGGCGAACGTCGTTTGACCGATCGTTCCGTTGTAGAGAATTTCAATCTCATCGATCGTCACTGTGCCGGTGGGACCGACCACCGTCTCGTCGTTCCATGCAAACGCGGCAACGGCATAAATTGCCGCTGGCTCACTGGTTGCCTGTACAAAGGAGAGCGTCTCTTCAGAGACGACCCCGTCGCTCAAGGTTGCCTCGGAAGCTCCGGAGAGCACATGAGCCACATGGTCGACAGGTTCTGCCCCCTCTACATTGACCGTCACTGACTCGCCGCTGAGTTCACCAACTACAGTGGAGCCAATAATCTCGGCACCAATGAAGTCACCATCAGACGGATTGGTCGTGATT
>CAYUBV010000688.1:0-1362 GCA_964443035.1 uncultured Tangfeifania sp. | reverse complement strand
TTTGCACGATGCCAGAATTATCAGAACCAGCAGCGATAAAAAAATGTTTTTCATAATGAATATTTTTTATTACTCACAAAAGACAGCGTTTTTGAATGTTGTAATTGTATCAGAAAAGAAAAAATTTGAACCCAGGTTTGAATAACTTTAATTCTATTCCACATACTTTTCTTTTGCTTTATAATCCTGAACAACCCCACCATATGGAAATCCTTCCGTCTCTGAACGATTTTCCTGAAATAGTTTTTCCATTTGTTGGACCATTTCAGGATGCTTATTGGCAATGTTATTGGTTTCTGAAATATCCTCATCAAGATTGTAGAGTTCGGTTTCAGAATTAATTCCATAACGGACTCCCTTCCAATTATCAATCCTGACTGATTGTCGAAATCCTCCCTTCGGTAGTTTTCGTCCCCAACCCACCAACTGAAATTCCCAATTCAAATAATCATGTTCTTCTTGAAATTCACCTTTCAGTAATGGCAAAATGGAAATTCCATTGGATTGCTCAGGAATATCAGTTCCTGTAACTTCGGCAAAAGTGGGCATCAAATCCTGAAAACCGCCGACGTGAGTGGTTTCTGTTCCCGGCTCAATTTTTCCGTCCCATACAGCAATCATCGGAACCCGGATACCTCCCTCGTACAAATCGCGTTTAATTCCCCGGAGTTCACCGTTGCTGTCGAAAAACTCAGGATTGTGCCCGCCCCCTTCAGTATGAGGTCCGTTGTCGCTGGTGAAGACGATTAGTGTATTTTCCAGTTCACCCATCTTTTCCAGTTTTTTAAGCAACCTCCCGATTTGTTGGTCGAGCAGTGTAATTTTAGCGGCGTGTAACCGTTCCTGTGCAGGCCATCCCTGGTCTGCATATATTTCCTGGTTGCCAATTTTTCGTTCATGACCGTGTGGTGCCCTGTACGACATAAAAAGGAAAAACGGTTTGTCCGTATTCATTGTATCGAGGTAATCAAATGCAAGCCCGGTGCGAAATTCGTCTTTGCATTCCCAATCTTCCCAGTGGTAATAAATAGAATCCTGCTTCCCGTTAATCCAGTGCATTTGTTCGTCGTACTGAATTCCTCCGAACCGGCCCGGCCATTGCTCCTGCACGGCAAAATCGAATCCACGGTGGTATGCCCATGTTGAAATATCATTGGGGTCGTCCACATGCCATTTTCCGATGAAGGCTGTTTGGTAACCGGCATTTTTCATCATCTCTCCCATGGTTATCTCATCTTTTTTCAGCGCCACGCGCATCCAGCGGTCATCTGAAAAATGGCCATTATTCCCGCGGACTGTATTGTATGAAGATGATATTCCGGTCAGCAAAACTGCCCGCGAAGGAGAACAAACAGCATTTCC
>CAYUBV010000687.1:0-1365 GCA_964443035.1 uncultured Tangfeifania sp. | reverse complement strand
AGCAGCGGGTTTGGGAAGCCAAAATGTTTGCCGAGCCGGAAATATTGCAGTTTTTTGAAGACAACAACATTGTCATTACCAATTGGAAAGAAATAATGCAGCGGTTTGAATAACTCAGCCATGCTTTCACTCAATAATTGATTTTGAATCCATTTAAAAAGTACTAACTTTGTAATTACAAAAAAGAAAATAATATGGATGTTTCAGTAATAAAAATCGGAAATTCAAAAGGGATTCGTTTAAGTAAAACGCTTCTGGAAAAATATGATATTAAAGATCAAGTGGAACTGGAATTGGAATCAGATCAAATAATTATCAAGCCCAAAAAAGAACCGCGAAAAGGCTGGGCGAAAGCTTTTAAAGAAATGCATAAGAACAGAGATGATGAAAGCCTGATTCCGGATGTTTTTGAGGATGAATCATTTGACGAATGGAAATAAACCAGTACGATATCGTTATAGTTAATCTTGATCCTACAATTGGAAGTGAAATCAAAAAGACACGACCGTGCGTAGTAATTTCACCCAACGAGATGAATAAATACCTGAACACTGTGGTTGTTGCTCCGGTTACAAGCCAGTCGAAATCTTATCCTACAAGGGTTAGTTTTAGAAATCAAAAAACGTCAGGCTGGGTGGTTTTGGATCAGGTTCGAACAGTAGATAAACGACGAATCATTAAAATTGCCGGTAAATTATCCATAAACACAATCGATAAAGTCAAAAAAATAATAAAAGAAACTTACGTCGATTAATTTCGCTTTGTCATACTCTAATTCGAAGTGAGCGTATGACTAAATATGCAGTATGGAAAAATAGTCACAGCCTCACTCGAAGTGAGACTATGACCCATCTCAAATAATATCTTCGATTTTAATTACCGGCATTTCACTCAAATCCTGCATGGCGTTAATTAATCCGACTTTTTCAAAGTGGGGTAAATCATTGGGGGTAATCCGACATACTTTGATTTTACCGTCATCAATGAGTTGGGCGCGCCGGGTTCCGTGAAGCAGCGGTGTGTCGGGTGCCCACCATTCTTTGCCATCAAAAAAAACAACATTGGCCACATAGCTGTCGGTGATACAACCGTTTTTTACGATTACAATGTCGTCGCAAATCCCCCGCTTTTCAAAAAGCTTGTCGAGTTTTTTTCTGTCGGTAAATTTGAACGGGTAATTAATCGAGTTATCTTCCACCAGTTTCAGGCTTTCCACTTTCCGGTATTCATGCAGATGAAATTCAATTTTATCAATAACAGCAGTGTAAACCACCCTGCACCTGAAAAGTCCCGACTGACATTCTTCCGGTACTTTAATTTCCTCTGAAAGTTTTATCTCGAAATTTTCCCCGAATTGTTCTATTC
>CAYUBV010000686.1:0-1366 GCA_964443035.1 uncultured Tangfeifania sp. | reverse complement strand
TAGATATTGGAAGCGGATTTGCCAATAATATATGCCAGTGAAGCCGCAATTACTCCTACCATATTGAGATACCCGACACATACCAGCAGCACCAGGAGTATTACCACAAGTTCCACGGCAGTGGCTATGGAAATGGGTCCGGTAGTACTTGCTATCACCAGTGTGGAGCGCTGAAACGAGAGGAGCACAGATAAAGCCGGGAGGAATAAAAGTATTTTAAGAGGAAGGTATGCCAGGTCTGCCAGATCAGGTGTAAGTCCGGATACATCCCTGAACCATATAGCAGCAAGCGGGGTAAAAGCAATGATGCCAAGCAGCACCGTCACTCCCGAACCCAGTATAACAGCAAAGTTGCGCAATTTAGGGTAGTTCTGTTTCCTGTCGCCTGCCAGTGCAATATTCACTTCCTGGTATGATAATCCAACGCTCCTGAAGATAAAAACCAGTGAATTAACAACGGGCAGCACTGCAAGTGATTCTATTGGCATCTGGGATCTGCCAAGGAAAAAGGTTACGAAAGGATGGACACCCAGGGAAAGCAATGAGGTAAGTGCCAGCGGTGTATAAAACCTTGTTATGAACCTGTAGCCCAGTTTAATTTCCGGGTGCTCCCCTGGATTCTTATTCTCAGCATGATCGCCTTCACTAATAATACGCCTTACCGTCTTCCTTGCCATCAGCCAGCTTGCAACGGCCTCCGCAAAGACAGCTACTGATAAGGTTGCTCCTCCCACATATGCCCCGGGTATACCTGTCAGATAAAGAATAAATCCAGCCAGCGCAATAACAAGGAGTCTGACGATAGTACCATATGTTACCCTTCGTGTCAGATTATTTCTTATCAGTATTCCCTGGTAAAACCTCCGGTACCCGATAGCAGGCGGCCATAGTATAAGAAGTATAAGTGATATATATGTCAGCCGGGCCACATTTTCGGGCACCCCCATCAGATCCTTTATAATAAAGTTAAAGACAGGGGGGATAAGTACCAGTAACTGGACAAGGACCACCGACAGGTTCAGAATATCAGTAAAACGCTTCAGTTTTTTATAGGAATTGCGGTCTGTCACCAAAGCCGTTGATGCACTCATAAGCATTATTACGGGAGCTTCCACTATGAGTGCAAAGGAGAAAGCTATACCAAAGGCTGCAAGGTTATGCTTGGCATCCGGCAGCCTGGCTATCACTGACACCAGGAATGGCTGTTCCAGAGCCATCATCAGCCAGGTCAGGGCCAGCGGGCTCCAGAAGAGAAATATCTTTTTATATGTTAAATGTTCGCTGATCTTCACTTGTTCAGATAAAGAGCACAAATATATTAAAAGGAAATCAACTTAGCGAAGTCCTTTTACCATTCTGTCGCTGC
>CAYUBV010000685.1:0-1367 GCA_964443035.1 uncultured Tangfeifania sp. | reverse complement strand
CTTGCCTTTATCACCATGTTGTGCTGGGGTTCGTGGGCCAATACCCAAAAACTGGCCCAGAAACAGTGGCCGTTTCAGTTGTATTATTGGGACTATGCCATCGGGGTTTTGTTGCTGGCGCTTGTGCTGGCTTTTACGGCCGGAAGTTTCGGTACCGAAGGCCGCAGTTTTCTATCCGATTTAGCGCAGGCTGACAGCCGGTCGCTTTTTATGGCTTTCCTGGGAGGTGTAATATTTAACCTGGCCAACATTCTGCTGGTGGCAGCCATTGCCATTGCCGGAATGGCGGTCGCTTTTCCCATTGGCATCGGCCTGGCGCTGGTGCTGGGAGTGATTACCAATTATGCAGCAACTCCACTGGGTAATCCGGTTATTTTATTCTCCGGAGTTGCATTTGTTGCTGTTGCCATTATTCTGGATGCGCTGGCTTACCGGAAAATTCCCGGCTCAACAGCAGTAACTTCTGCCAAAGGAATAATTATTTCATTACTTGCCGGCTTCCTCATGGGCTTTTTCTACCGTTTTGTGGCCGCTTCCATGACTGCCGATTTTGTGAATCCCATGGCCGGAAAACTAACTCCTTACACGGCATCGGTTGTTTTTGCCGTGGGACTGTTCATTTCCAATTTTGTATGGAATACCATTTTTATGTACAAACCACTTACTGGTGAAAAGGTTACCTACAAAGACTATTTTGTAAAAGGCGATACAAAGTTGCACCTCATTGGCATTCTGGGAGGCGTTATCTGGAGTTTGGGTATGACGCTGAATATCATCGCAGCCGAACAGGCAGGATTTGCCATTTCCTATGGTTTGGGACAGGGTGCAACACTTATTGCAGCTCTTTGGGGAGTTTTCATCTGGAAAGAATTTAAAGGGGCAAAAGGCGTGAAAGGTTTGTTAACTGCCATGTTCCTGTTTTTTGTTGTGGGTTTAACTCTCATTATTGTTGCACGGTTATATTGAAAAAAAATGAAACCAAAAATTATTGTAATCGGAAGTTCCAATACCGATATGGTGGTGAAAGTGCCGCATATTCCGGCGCCCGGGGAAACCATTATGGGAACCGGCTTTATGACCATTCCGGGCGGGAAAGGTGCCAATCAGGCTGTTGCTGCGGCACGGGCCGGCGCCGCTGTTACTTTCATCGCCTGTGTTTCTGACGATGCTTTTGGAAAACAGGCGGTTGAAAATTACCGGAAAGATGAAATCGATACATCCTGTATCAAAATGCAGCCGGGCATTCATTCGGGCATTGCGCTGATAAATGTTGCTGAAGATGGCGAAAATAGCATTTCGGTGGCTCCGGGTGCCAACAGCCATTTGTTGCCGGAAGATATTCACGGTTTTGAGGATGCTTTCGATGG
>CAYUBV010000684.1:0-1371 GCA_964443035.1 uncultured Tangfeifania sp. | reverse complement strand
TTAAAAACATTACATAATTCTGAATAAGAGTTACATCATTCACACATTTTGGAGAAAGCAGAGGGCATGGGGCAAAGAGAGTTCAGAGTTTCGGGTTCAAAGTTCAAAGTTTCAAGGGCAAAGGGCATGGGGCAGAGAGCAGAGGGCAAAGAGCAGAGAGCGTGGAAAAAAGAACAGAAGGTTGGCATCCCTTTTTCATCACCGGGAGGTAAAACCTAAATTGCAGTTTTTTGAGCGGATGGGATGCTATCCGTTTGGCAACAGGGCCGCGGGCGGAATGAAAAGTATGAATTGGTATGTATTGTACTTGTGAGAATGTTGTAAATTTTTAATGGAATTATTTAACTTATTGGAAAACAAATTGTTCCAACTTTGTATGCATGCTCTTGCTGTTTTCTTATAATAGAGAATAAAAAAGTATGAAACGAGCATGGCAAAGTTTTGCCACACAGATGGATCATTATAAAACGATACCGATAGCTATCAGTACCATCGAAATGAGCTTGCGAATTCTATCGAATACCATTAAAATAATTGATAGAATGAGATAAATTCCTTTAAAAATTAACAATTATAATGAGATGAAAAGCGAAATTAAAAATGAACGGAAAAGGTTGCTCAAATCAATAGAACAAATTCTTGACGGGCCGATGATATTTTTGGGATTTGTTTGGCTTGTTCTGCTTGTGGTTGAGTTGGTCTGGGGAATAAACAAGATACTTGAATATGTTGCTATTGGCATCTGGGGAATATTTATTATTGATTTCCTGATTAAGTTTTCACTCGCCCCGGAAAAACTCTCATTCCTCAAAAAAAACTGGCTTACAGCCATTTCGTTGTTTATTCCTGCATTACGTGTGTTTCGGGTTTTCAGGTTTGTCCGGCTTTTACGCGGCCTCAAGGGGATAAGGCTTGTGCGGATCGTGTCGTCGTTCAACAGAAGCATGCGAAGTGTAGGCAAAACCATGAAGCGCCGTGGCTTTGGCTATGTGATGATTATTACGCTGATCGTAATTTTTGCCGGAGCTGCCGGTATGTATGCTATGGAAAATCCGAACCCTGGCTTTACCAGTTATTGGCTTGCGTTATGGTGGGCAGCAATGCAGGTGGTAACGGCAGGTAACGGATTTAACCCAATGACGCCTGAAGGTCGCGGGTTAGCTTTATTAATTACTATTTTCGGATATAGTATTTTTGGTTATGTCACCGCAACTTTTGCCACCTATTTTATCGGTCGCGATGCCGAGGAAAAAGATGCCCCGATTGCCGGATCGAAGGAAATTGAAGAACTGAAATCAGAAATCATTGCACTTCGTAAGATCATCGAAAACCAAAAGAAAGATTAAGCGTCATGCAGAACTGCAATGGTCA
>CAYUBV010000683.1:0-1376 GCA_964443035.1 uncultured Tangfeifania sp. | reverse complement strand
TTTTGTCTTTATTTTTCCGTCCTGGCGGTACTTGCTGCACAACAAGGTAGAGGTGCAGGGAAATCGCTTTTAAACAATAAATTGTTCATATCTAATTATCTATAAGTTGATAATAAGCTAATTAATAACTATTTTAGTATTGTTGATTTTGGGCAGTGTCCAAAAAAATGAAAAACATTTCAGGACAAAACCCTACTGAACAGAATAATTATTTTAAAAAACATTTTTCTGACTTGAAAGATCCAAGACGTACTACCAAAGGGCACTACTATTATCCGCTCGAAGAAATTCTATTCCTGGTTATCGCTGCCGTCTTAAGTGGTGTTGAGGACTGGACATCCATTGAGATTTTTGGAAATGACAAAATCGAATGGTTACGGCGTTTTTTTCCTTACAAGCATGGAATACCCTCACACGATGTGTTGGGAAAACTTTTTAGCAGGTTAGATCCGGTAAAGTTTAGTGAATGTTTTACCCGGTGGGTGAACACAATTTCACGTTTGACAGAAGGAGAGGTAATTGCCATAGATGGCAAGAGCATTTGTGGCTCAGGAGATACGGGCAGCCCCAAATCAGCACTTCATATCGTATCTGCTTACGCTACCGAAAATAAATTGTGCCTTGGGCAGGTGTCCGTTGATAAAAAGCACAATGAGATTGTAGCCATACCCAAGGTATTGGAGATATTGGCAGTAAAAGGGTGTATTGTTACCATTGATGCTATGGGGTGTCAAAAAGAAATTGCTCGTCAGATAATAAAACAAGGTGGTGATTATGTATTGATGGTAAAAGATAACCAACGGGAATTAAAGGAGCAAACAGAAAAATTATTTAACTATTACAAGTCACCGGATAAAAATGAAACAGTAAGCTCCGGGCATGGCAGAGTAGAAACAAGGGTATGTGAAGCCATAGGCGATTTGGAATTTATGGATGAAAAAGAAAACTGGCCAGGGCTTAAATCGGTAGTGCGCATTACATCTTCACGCTTCATTAAAAAAACGGGTGAGGAATCAACCGACACAAGATACTATATATCTTCGCTTGAATCCAATGCCCGAAAACTTAATAAAGTTGTACGCTCTCACTGGGCAATAGAAAATAACCTTCACTGGACATTAGATGTAATATTCAATGAAGACAGAAAATTAAAAAAGAAAGATTTTTCCGCAGCCAATTTCAATATTATTAATAAGATAGCACTTGCAATACTGGAGAAAGACAAAACTTTTAAGGCCTCAAAAAACCAGAAAAGACTTAAAGCTGCTTTAAATGACAGCTATCGCGAAAAATTGTTAAAATGTTAAAAGCGATTTCCCTGGATATCGTTCAGCTTTTAAAATATGAACCAGCGAATAGTTTTATCTTTGCATAAA
>CAYUBV010000682.1:0-1381 GCA_964443035.1 uncultured Tangfeifania sp. | reverse complement strand
AGGTTAATTTGGTTGTAAAAGACTATTACTCCGATGAATCCTTCTGTAGGAACGACGTGGGAAATATCAATCTCTGGAAGTTGTTCAACCTGTTCACCGGTGCCAATAAAATGAGTTACATTGATACTTTCCTGGACAGGGGAGTGGGCTGCCAGCAGTTTATTCAGGGAATGTATCAGGCTATTGGTGAAAATAAACACCATTGGTTTGTGAACTAATTAGCTTAAATTAAAATATTTAACATTTATTAACAATATCTTTAAAATATTGTAATTAAGTATATTAATAAGTAAATAATATGATTCTCAGCTAAAATGTATGCTTTTATTTCTGATTGTTGAACAATTTTTATGTTGACAGTGTTTTATTGTTGAAATTTTTCAAAATAATATTAAACAAAAAATTAAAGAAAATGAAAAAACAAAATTTAAAAAGGATGTTGAACTTAAGAAGTTTTGCCCTTGTAGGAATTTTTTCAATCGCAATTTTTGCAGCAAGTTGTAACAAACAAGATGACATGCCTGAACCAATGGTTCAAAACTCGGATGTTGAATTAAAGAAAGGAGCTCCGGCTCCATCGGATGTTTCAATAGCCCAGATAGCCATTAATGCAGGTTTTAGTGAATTAGTTGGTGCGTTAGCTTATGTAGATGCTGAGGAAGGAACAGCTTTGGTTGACATGTTCTTAAATGGAACCGACCAGTACACCGTGTTCGCACCCACTGACGGAGCATTTGAAGACTTGTATGTTGCTTTCGACGCAGATGAAATATCAGATCTTCCGTCTGCTGTAGTTAAAGATGTACTTTTTTATCATGTAGTTGAAGGACGTCGAGCCTCAAATAGCGTTGTGCCTAAGAAAGGAGAGCGTGTAATGGAGACTCTGTTAGGACCTGCTTTTAGTGTAAGTCCAGATGGTTCAATTGATGCAGGTAGTAATTCAGCAAACATTATTGCAGCTGACATATCAGCATCGAACGGAATTATTCATATTATTGATACTGTAATATTACCATAACTTCTTAAGTTTAGGTAAGTTTAAGTTTGTTTTGGAGTTTAGAGGCTGTTCATATGTTCAGCCTCTTTTCTTTATTAGTAAGCTTTGGTTACTGTAAATCTTATTGAAAACCAGTAAAAAGCTTGGACATACCCACGAATACCTGTTAACTTGTTAGTGCAAGGATGGTGATAACGCCGTGGGCTGGTTAAAGAAGGGCAAATTCAGAGAATTATTTTTTTTCTTATTTAGTTGTCTTTCTTCAAAACTTTTGTTCAGAAAAAATAATTATATTTGGAACACAACTAATAAAAACCAAATTTTCAGCCTCATGAAAAAATGTTGTCTGTTCACTTTTATTATCTTCCTCTTCAATTTTTCTTT
>CAYUBV010000681.1:0-1381 GCA_964443035.1 uncultured Tangfeifania sp. | reverse complement strand
CCGCAACATTCACTTCGCGGAACTGAATCCTGTTTTCCTGCAGGTGGCGTTTTATGGTGTTGCACCAGGTGCAGGTTGGTGTGGTATAAACGGTTACATTTTTCTGCGATTTCTCATCGCCGTTTGCAGCTACAACAAATGCCGCTTTTTCAAAAACAGCATTGAACTGTTCCGGCTGGTGGCAACCTTTTACCGTATTTTTCAGTTTCCCGTTTTCAAAATGAAGCAAGGTTGGAACACTTGATATACTGAATTCCGGGTGAATGTCTCTTACCTCGTTTACATCAGTTGAACAAAGAACGTCATTTTTCCCTTTTTCAAGGAGTTTTGTTTCTGCTTTTTTAAAGTTTTCAATCGCACAATCACTTTGGGCCGAACCCTTTTTGTATAACAGCAGCCATACATTTTCGTTCGACTCAATTTCATTTTTCAATCCGCTAAAGTTAGATATTGTCTTCATCTTTTCAAAATATATAGTTATTTATATATGTATAAAAATGAATAACAATTGTTGTGCCAATCCGGTTTTTCTTTCATTATGTCAGTCTTTCAAAAAAAGTAATTTTTTTTTGGTATTGACGCAACCCTTGAATGCCCGAATGAATCTTGCATATGTATTTGTGAAAAAAATTAATCAGAGAAACTAAAAATTAAGGAGAGATGAAAAGAATTATTTTTGGAATTTTAATTGGATTGATGGTCGTTACAACAAGCTGCCTCGACGACGAAGGCTATTCTGTAAACGACATGCGGGTTGGATTTGGCATGGTTGAGCAGACAAGTTCCGATCCGATGGAATACAAAATCAACATGGACAACAGCGATGTACTGGTGCCAATTGCTTCAGGTTATTCGCGTCCCTGGTATTACATGGGAACAAACGATCCGGACTCAAGGCTAAAATCCGGCGACAGGATTCTGGTAAACTACACCATTCTGGATGATGATTTGAATGATGAAGGTGAAGTAGAAAGGTACCTCGTAAAAATTAACGGGGTTGAAAAAGTGCTGCTGAAAGGAATTCTCGATATTACGGGAAGTAACCAGGACAGCATTGGCAACGACCCGATTATTGTAAAAGATGCCTGGATGACCGACAGCCTGTTGAATTTTGAACTCAAGTACTGGGGCCGTTACGAAGTACATTTTATCAACCTGGTTAAGCAACGGGGCGAGCTTTTAATTGGAACGGAACAGCCCATTGAACTTGAATTGCGCCATAATGACAATGGCGATGTGGAAGATATTCCTTATGCAGCTTATGTGTCTTTCAACCTCGATGCACTGAAAATTGACGGACTCGATTCGGTGCAGTTCAGGGTAACAAGCACCGATTACGACGGTGAGTTATTCGAATACGAAGGGGTTTACAGTTACAACG
>CAYUBV010000680.1:0-1383 GCA_964443035.1 uncultured Tangfeifania sp. | reverse complement strand
GCAAAAACGAGAAGTGAAAAAGAAACGATTTAGCCAGGGAATGCCTGTAATCAATCCTTATGCTGGTGGGATTGATGTTGGGGACACAAAATATGATGTAGCCATCAGTGATGGTTCTACTGGATTTGAAGTCCGTGAATACCCCACCTTTACGGAGGATTTGGAAGACCTTGTCAATTGGTTGAAGTCAGAAGGAATTACTACTGTGGCAATGGAAAGCACAGGAATATATTGGTTAAACCTTTATCTCCTTTTGGAAGAAGCCGGAATTGAGCCTTATTTGGTTAATGCCAAACATGTAAAGAATGTTACAGGACGTAAGAAAGACGATACCGATGCAATCTGGCTACAAAAACTTCATTGCTGTGGGCTTTTGCAAAAAAGTTTTCAGCCGGAAGGTGAAATACGTCTCCTGCGCACCTATGTGCGGCAGCGGAAAAACCTTATCTCCATTTGTTCAGATAGTGTTCGACGAATGCAAAAGGCCCTGGAACTTATGAACCTTAAAATCCATACTGTTATAAGTGATATTTTAGGAAAAACAGGCATTCAAATGATCCGTGCTATTTTAGATGGAGTACGTGATCCTAATGAGTTGATAAAATTAAAAGACCGTCGGATAAAGGCAAGTGACCAGGAGATAAAAAAGTCACTGACTGGGATTTGGAAAGAAGAATATCTGTTTATGCTCAAACAGGCATACGATGAGTATTTTTTTTATCAGTCCCAAATATTCGAGTGTGAAAGCAAAATACAGGAACAACTACTTAATCATGCCGCTAAAGTACTGAACGGTGACATCACCGATTTAGATGTTAAAAAAAAAGTTGCCGGAAAAAATCAGTTCAGCGTTAAGATTCGCCCGTTACTAAAAATAATTGCAGGGGTTGACATGTGTGAAGTCGAAGGAATTAGCGAGATATTTTTCCTGTATATAATATCCGAAATCGGAACAGATATGAGCAAATGGAAAAACAATAAACATTTTTCCGCCTGGCTCAATGTGGCCCCAAACACAAAAATTACAGGCGGTAAAATAATAAGCAGCAAGATGCAAAAAAAGAAGAATCATGCAGGGCAGGCTTTTCGAATGGCCGCCAACAGTGTGAAAAGAAGTAAATCTCCAATGGGAGATTATGCCCGAAAAATGAAATCAAGACTGGGGAAAAAAGCAGGCAATGTTGCAACAGCTCATAAATTGGCTAAAATAGTATATACCATGCTAAGGGATAAATGCTCTTACAATGCGAATACGGTAAAATTAACACAAGAAAAATGGAAAGAAAAGCAAATAGCTTATTTGGAAAAAAAATTAGAAAAGCTAAAAAAAGCTGCTTGAAAATAGTCGGTATTCAAGACAGTGTATTTAGTTATATAGTAGGT
>CAYUBV010000679.1:0-1386 GCA_964443035.1 uncultured Tangfeifania sp. | reverse complement strand
AAGTTCTATAAAAAGTGTAACGAAATAAAAAACGCAACGTCTTAAGGTTGTAAAACGAAAAACAGAAAAAATTAAAAAATAAAAACAAACAGGAGGAAAAGTCATGAAAACAACAAACAATGTTCAGAAAGCAAACTTGAAATCAGCAGCAACAGTAGTAGTTCTCGCAGTAGTAATGGTTCTCACCGGCGCAGTTTCAGCAACCGGTTATAATTTAAGCGCAATGAATGCTTACCTGACCGAAGAAACTGAAGAAGCAATGGAAATTGAAAACTGGATGACCAACACCAACAATTTTTATGTAAGTGTAGCACTCGAAGCAGAAACAGAAAACGCGATGGAACTGGAAAGCTGGATGACCAATGCCAACAATTTCTTCAGCACCGTTTCACTGGAAGCAGAAACAGAAGAAACACTCGAGGTTGAAAACTGGATGACCAACGAAAGTAATTTTTACAACACTGTTTCATTGCAAACCGAAACCGAAGAAACACTGGAAGTTGAAGACTGGATGAAAACCGACAGCTTGTTCGACAACTCAAAAAAAGAAAACGGAAAACAGGAAACCGTAAAAAAGGATAAAAAAGAGAAAAAAAGCTTTGGAACCGGTTACACAGAAACAAATTTCGGAAGAAGAACATTCATCATGTACGAAGAAACAGAAGATAAATTAAAACTGGAAACCTGGATGGTAGATTACAAATACTGGAACGGAAAATAGAAAACAATACAAGAAAGCCACAAAAAGAAAACAATGAAAACAATTTGAAGCCGGCAGCCGCCGGCTTTTTTATGTTACCGGGTATTCGTTGTGAATATCGGTCAGCACCTCGAAACCGGTTTCGGTAACCAAAACGGTGTGCTCAAACTGGGCCGAAAGTTTATTGTCGATGGTGCGGGCGGTCCAGCCGTCCGATTTATCGATGGCAGTGGTCGGGCGCCCCTGGTTAATCATCGGCTCGATGGTAAAAATCATTCCGGGTTTCATTTTTGGCCCTTTGTTCCGGCGCGAAGCGTGGTCAACCTGCGGCTCTTCGTGAAATTTCAACCCTACTCCGTGACCGCAAAATTCCCAAACCACACTATATCCTTTGGCTTTGGCGTAGCGACTGATTACAAACCCTATGTTGCCAAACTGGTTTCCGGGTTTCACCTGCTGAATTCCCAGGTCGAGGCAATGTTTGGTAACGTCAATCAGTTTTTCGGCCTGAGGCGAAATTTCACCCACCGTAAACATGCGTGAGGTGTCGCCGTAGTATCCATCCAGAATGGTTGTGATGTCGATGTTTAAAATGTCGCCTTCTT
The DNA here is from genome assembly GCA_964443035.1 of uncultured Tangfeifania sp. Lineage (GTDB taxonomy): Bacteria > Bacteroidota > Bacteroidia > Bacteroidales > Prolixibacteraceae > Tangfeifania. Next base: position 81 of record CAYUBV010000679.1, on the reverse strand, counting down.
TTAAAACCATATTTTCAGAAGGAATGCCGTGGCAAACAATTTCGTTGGGCGAAATACAGCTCGATTTGGGAAATCCGTTGT
>CAYUBV010000678.1:0-1389 GCA_964443035.1 uncultured Tangfeifania sp. | reverse complement strand
CCAGCAAAAAATCAAAATTGTGGTCTTTGTCCATGTAAATTTTATACAAACCCTGTGGCAATAAAGAATCTGCCTGAAAAATGCCCTCTCCCCTATTGTCAAGCTGAATGGTATCTTTTACATAGATGTTACCAAGGTAATAATTGGCAAGAAATACCTGTTCTCCTGCTGCCTGGTTGAGTTTAACTTCGATATTTAAACCCTGACTGCGGACTAAAACAGAACAAAAAATTAATAACAGAATTCCATAATATCTCATATTTAAAAAATTCTACTCTTTTCTGTTGTAAATTAATTCTTATACATAAAGTTTATCTATCAACACTGATATAATTTTCTGGTTATCAAAATATTTAAGAACCATTTTTCGATTTTGTATCATTTCATTTGTAAAATCAATTTGCAAAAGCTTATCAATCTTTTTAATAAAATCCTGATTGTTGAAAGCCACCTCTACCAATGACTGCAACCCTGTTCCATCAGTTAACTGCGGAGTTCCTAAACAAAAACGACCATTATACAATGAATTTAACAATTTAAGTTTAAATCCGGTTGATTGAAAAGTAGGCAGTAAATTGATGTGGGCAGAACGAATTAATTGTTGCATTTCATCAGCACCTGGATTTTCGATTAAAAACACGTTTCCACATTTTCTAATACTTTCTTTTAAAAAATCAGAGGGATTCATTCCGGCGATATAAAACCGATAATCAATTTTTGAAGCAATCTCTTTTACAATAAACAAAGCTGCTTCTTCATTTTCTTCAACACTTAAGTTTCCATGAAACAAAATAAAATTCCCTTGACCAGCGAGACTTTTCACCTTATTGTTTTGATGCCCCGGCAAAAGTAAAAATGTATTACCATATTTATCTTGAAAATAATTCCTGTCACTTTTAGAAATAGAGGCAATATAATCCGCATGATTATAGACCTTTTCGAAATTCTTTAATTTGGCTGCTTCAATCCGGTAATAAATTCTTTCTATTACGGAATTACTTTTAAGCGAAAGCTCTTTATAATAATGATGTTCAATATTATGGGCTCTGACTACTTTAACACGATTTTTAAGTGCTGGATGATTCAGATAACTGCAACAATGAATGCCTTCGAACAAAACAGGATAATTGTTGCTGCGTAAATTTGCTAATAGCGAACTGCTTTTGCGCGATTTAACAATGAATGGTAAAAATGATAACTGATTTGTTACTGATTTGGAACGATGATAATAATATACTTTTTTACAGATTTTTTTTAGTTGTTCACTTTCATCGCGTCCATATTTAAAGCAGTGCAAATGAATATTAATCCCTGAATCAGAAAGAGCTTGTATTCTGTAATAAACATCAATTACCCCGCCATAATTGGCAGGGTAAGGTATATCAAAAG
>CAYUBV010000677.1:0-1390 GCA_964443035.1 uncultured Tangfeifania sp. | reverse complement strand
TGAAAATGAATTTACTACTGTTAACAATTAAAGACAAAAGGATATGAAAAAGTTTTTACCTAAGCGAAATTTAACACGAACTCTATTATTGGGGTTGGTGTTTTTATTATTAGGAGTTAGTGAAAGTTATGGACAAGTATATAGTTTAATGCCTGGTACTTCTGCATTGGAAGCATCGGGAACATCAACCAATGGAAAAGTAAATGGAGAATATGCCTGGCTTGACTCAAGTGGAAATTTACACGTTGCATTTTCTTTGGTGAATCCTGCTGCTGCTAAGGACCCCATAGCAGCAAGTTATAATGGAATTCTGAATTCAAATTTTTATGGTCCTTTTGCATCGAATTTAAAGATTGGAACCGCCATTGATCTGGCACCACCTTCTGGTACAGAGGCATGGATAGTGGCGGACTTTGGAATAGTAGCTCTATCAGATCCTTTTATTATTGGAATCGACTTTACAGCAAATGGGTACGATGTTGAAGGACTGAGTGTTGCACTATTAGCGTACACAGTCACTTATAATGCTAATGGAGGAATAGGATCAGTGAACGATTCTGCTAACCCATATGAAGAAGGAGATATAGTAACTATCGTTTCAGATGAATATACTAGAGTGGATTACAACTTTACAGGTTGGAACACTATGGCAGATGGTAGTGGAACATCATATCAGAGTGGCGATACTTTCACAATGCCGGCTGAAGATGTTGTTTTATATGCACAATGGACATTAAGTTGTACAGAAAACGTTACAGCATCAGTTGCTGAAAGCACTGTATGTGAAGGAGATGACATCGACCTTGGTGCTTCATTTACTGGTTCTTCAACTGATTCCATAAGATGGAATGGACCAAACAATTTTACTTCTACGATTTTAGACCCAGGCACTTTTACTGCCGAAATAGCAGATGCAGGTAAGTATTATGTTTCCGTTTATTATAATGATGGTTGTGTTGCTAAGGATTCGGTGGTGGTTACCGTAACTCCGGAACCAGACCCGATTGTTACTGAAGTTACAATCTGTTCTGACGAAGAATATACTTGGAGTGTAAACGGTGTTACATACCTCGGTTCTGACGGAAGCACTAGCGTTTCCCTCGAAGGCGACAACTGTGCAGCCGATACAAACCTGGTGGTTACCGTAATACCAACACCAACCCTCGAAATTACCTCCGTGTCCCCCGCCGACTGCGCCATTCCCAACTCTGGTTCTGCCACAGTAGAAGCAACAGGAGGTTCAGGTTCATATTCGTACTTATGGAGTAACGGAGATGAAAGAGCTACTGCTGATACATTATCTGCAGGTTCACATACAGTAACTGTTACAGATGATGAATCAGGATGCTCGGCTCAAACAAGTGTAGAAATACTTGAAATCGATACGGTA
>CAYUBV010000676.1:0-1393 GCA_964443035.1 uncultured Tangfeifania sp. | reverse complement strand
AATTCCTGTTGAAAAAGGACAAGGATTCTTGCGGAAAACGGACAGCCGGGCCGGTTCAAAGCGGACAGTGATTCCTGCTGAAAACGGACAGTTGTGATCCGCAAGCCAACCATCACTTATTTTCCACTGATTATTAGTACTTCTGCTGGTTTTTAGAATAAATTAAAAATCAACAGAAAAAATGCCAAAACAAAGAATTGATGTGGAAAAAATTAGAGAAATACTTCGTCTGCGGCAGGAGTTAAAATTTAGTGTAAGAAAAATCGCTAATGCTCTTCAGATAAGCAAAACCAGTGTCGGGGAGTACCTGGCCGAGTTTAAACGCAGTGGATTGTCCTACCATGACATTACCCAAATAAGTGATACAGAGGTTGTCTGTGTTTTTGAGAAAAACAACAAATCAGCCAATCCGATGTATGAATCCCTTGCAAAGGAGTTTCCCACCTATGAAAAAGAGCTGGCCCGTGTTGGGGTAACACTTTATTTACTTTGGGAAGAGTATAAAGAAAGTAATCCGGAAGGGTTCAGTTATTCCAGGTTCTGCCATCATTACCGGATGTGGGAGAGCAAACTCAAAGCGGGGATGCACATAGAGCACAAAGCCGGAGATTTGTTGTATGCCGACTTTACCGGTAAGAAGATGCACTGGGTGGATGCCGGGACCGGAGAGGTTAAAAATGCAGAGATTTTTGTCACCATAATGGGGGCCAGTCAGTTGATTTATGCAGAAGCAGTAAAAAGCCAGCAACTGGAGGACTGGATTTGGGCCAATGAAAATGCCTGGAGATATTATGGAGGGGCCGCAAGGGGTATCTGCCCCGATAATTTAAAATCTGCCGTTACCAAAGCGTGCAATTATGAGCCGTTGCTCAACGAGACCTATTACGATTTGGCCCGTCATTACAACACGGTAATTCTTCCCACACGCCCGGCCAGGCCCAAAGACAAATCGCTGGTTGAGAATGCCGTGCGGTTGGTTTATCAAAGAATATTTGCCAGGTTAAGGAACCAAACGTTTTTTTCACTTCGGGAACTTAACCAGGGCATAAGGGAAGAGCTGGAGAACCTGAACAATACCCCTTTTCAGCGAAGGGATATGAGTCGCAGGGAGTTGTTTAACGAGATAGAGAAAAACGAGCTGCAAGCCCTTCCGGCAGAGAGATATGAGATAAAACATTTTCAGGTATCCAGGGTGGAGTTCCATCATCATATTTACCTGAAAGACGACAAGCATTACTATAGCGCTCCTTATCAATACACAGGTAAAAAGGTTAAAACGGTATATACCAGCCGGATGGTTGAAATCTTCAGTGATAATGTCCGTATTGCATTACATCAAAGGGATCGGAGAAAATATAAATATACCACGGAAAAAAGCCACATGCCTGCTACC
>CAYUBV010000675.1:0-1396 GCA_964443035.1 uncultured Tangfeifania sp. | reverse complement strand
CATAACCGGCAATGAGACCCGCAACAGGATGGAGCCCCATTTGCGAAAAAATTAACGCTGCAATGGGCGGCACAATGACCACTCCGGCATCGGAGCCGATATTTCCACACGCACCGATGATGAAAATAACAGGCAAAACAATTTTACGGGGAACCGCAAAAGCCATGGTGCGCAGAATTATGGTAAGCAACCCGCTCCGCTCGGCTACCGAAACGCCCATGAGCATTACCAGTACCAGTCCCAGCGGCGCAAAATGGGCAAAATTGGTTACCATCTCCTCGAGGAAACGCCGCAGTCCCCACCCCGAAATCAGGTTGTTGGGAACCACTGTTTCGCCCGTTCCCGGGTCAACCGCGCTGATGCCGCTGAAAGCTGCAATTGCACTTAAAACAATGATAAAAACGGTAATCCATACAAATAACCAGAACGGGTGAGGCAGTTTATTGCCCATAATTTCAATCCACCTCAGTACACCGGTACTTTGGGGGAGCTTTTCCACATTTGAATCTTTGGTTTGCTTTGCCATTAATTTTAGTTTTTGCTGAAAAATGAGGCACAAAATCGGGATTTTTTTTTTAACCCGAAAATATAAACTCACTTTTAACCCGGATTTTTATTGTGCTTTAAAACTGTAATTTCCGCTTTCCACCCTGAAAATTTCATAACCCTTCTCTTCGCCGGCAGATGTAATAAATTCATTGTCTGCTGCTTTCGTTCCGCTTTCCGTCACCTGCTGGTTTTCTGAAGCAGGAACATAAACAGTTGCTCGGCATCCAACCGGAACAGAAATATTCATTGAAAATTCATTGTTATCGCTTTTTTTCCAGCGAATTCCGGCTTCTCCGTAAGAGGTGTTGTTGTAATATTTTGCAAAAGAAATGTCGGCAACCGGCTGCGGCCGGAAAATGATGTGGCGGTATCCCGGTTCATTTTCATCGGCGTTCATTCCGGCCAGCTTCCGGTACAACCAGACCATTCCGCCGCCAAACATGGGATGGTTATGCGAACCACCGGTATCCCATTTTTCCCATGTTGTGGTGGCACCCAGTTCAATCCATCGTCCGTAGGAAGGTTCATCGCGTTTGTTCATTGCTTCGTAGGCCATTTCGTGCAAACCGTTTTCCGAAAGAACTTCAAAAAAGAACTGTGTACCGAAAATTCCGGTATCGAGGTGGCCGTCGTTTTCTTTGATATTTTTCTTCAGAGATGAAATTACCCGGTCATATTTATTATCGGGAACACCCATTCGCAGCGCAAAAATATTAGCGCCGGCATCTCCGTAAGTTCCTTTGTCTTCATTCCAGAAATGCGTTAAAAATGCCTGTTTTGTTTTTTCTGCAAGATCTGCATACCTTTTTGCTTCTTTCGTTTTGCCGAGCACTTTCGCCGATTTTGC
>CAYUBV010000674.1:0-1398 GCA_964443035.1 uncultured Tangfeifania sp. | reverse complement strand
CGGGTTTTGTCGTTAAAGAACAGTTCGTTTTCGATTCCTGCATATCCTTTACCCATTCCGCGTTTCATAATGATAATGTTTTTGGCTTCGTGGGCGTTTATAATCGGCATCCCGTATATCGGGCTGCTGGGATCGTTGTACGCAGCCGGGTTTACCACATCGTTGGCACCCACCACAATTGCCACATCCACGTTGGGCATATCCGGGTTGATGTCGTCCATTTCAACCAGTTTTTCGTACGGAACGTCGGCTTCAGCAAGCAAAACATTCATGTGGCCGGGCATTCTTCCTGCCACCGGGTGGATAGCATATTTTACTTCAACCCCTTTCCCTTCGAGAAGGTTGTCCAGTTCGTGTGCAATATGCTGTGCCTGCGCCACTGCCAGTCCGTATCCCGGAATCACCACAATTTTCTTTGAATAACTCATCAGAACGGCTGCATCGCTCAACATAATTTCTTTAATATTTCCCTGTTCGCGGTCGCCGGCTGCGGCACCACCACCGAATGCACCGATGATTACGTTAATCAGCGAGCGGTTCATTGCTTTACACATCAGAAGGGTCAGAATCATACCTGCTGCCCCCACAAAAATACCGCCCAGAATCATTGCCTGGTTGTTGTAAATGAAACCGGCCATGGCTGCTGCAATACCGGTAAAAGAGTTCAGCAGTGAAATTACAACCGGCATATCGGCGCCGCCAATCGGCATAACAAACATAACACCGTAGATAAGTGCGATGGCGGTTAATGCATAAATGGCCCAAAGCATTTCAACAGGTGGGTTGGGTGAAACGATGATAAAAATACCCAGGGCAATTGTAGCTATCAGCAATACCAGGTTCAGATAGGTCATGAAAGGTTTCATAATATCGCCCACACGACCGTCGAGTTTTCCGAAAGCAATTAAACTTCCGCTGAAAGCAATTGCACCAATAATTAATCCCAATACGGTTACCAAAATGGAACCGACATCGCCTGCTGCTGCGGCCGGGTACTCAAGCAGTGCAACCAGCATGGAAGCACCGCCACCTGTAGCATTAAACAATGACACCAACTGCGGCATGGCAGTCATTTTAACTTTGCGGGCAACCATCCAGCCAACGGCCCCGCCAACGCCAATGGCCGCAATTATTATCCAAATGTTGGTTAATGAAATTCCTTCACCTGCGCTGTCGCGGTGCAAAAGCAAGGTTGTAATCATTGCCAGCGCCATTCCGCCAAAAGCCCAAAGGTTACCCCGGCGGGCGGTTTCAGGATGTGAAAGCTTTTTCAATCCTACAACAAATAACAGCGCTGCAATAAGGTAACTGAGTTCCAGCAGCGTATCGCCAACTGTAAATTGTGTTCCGTTTATTACTTCTAAAACTTTATCCATGACTTCCTACTTTTTTTTCTTT
>CAYUBV010000673.1:0-1399 GCA_964443035.1 uncultured Tangfeifania sp. | reverse complement strand
GCCCACATAATGCGGCCCATTTCTTCATCGAGGTTGTCGTAATTATCCGGGTACCCATCCACATAAGGAAAATACGTTTGGTCGAAAAAAGTAGCCCCAACGGGCATTCTTGAAAGCATGGTTTTTCCGTCATCGTCGTAAGTGGCATACGAACCGTTTTCCAGTTTTACCGGATTAAACCATTTCGGGTAAAATGCCGGTGCACCATTTGCCAAGGGGGTGGGTTTCCAGTCGGAGGATTTATCGTTGAATGTGCGCCCGATATCCAGAACATCTACTCCGAATTTATCCAGTACTTTCATATCCGGTTGTGCCAGTTGCTGAACCACATCGTAAATTTGTACCGGCAGTTCAGGCATCCCGATGTGTTTTACGAGGTTGCTGTAGGCAATCGCCGAAATTCCGGAACTGGGTGTTGCTCCCAAATCAAGAGGAACTTTGTCGGGTGACTGGTGATTTATGGCGGTTAGAACTCTTTCGCGTGATGTCATATATTCTTTATTTATTCGTTTTCATTTTTATCTGTTAATGCGCTCGCAAAGACGCAGAGACGCAAAGTATTTCTTCAAAATATAATATCTCCTTTTTCTTCTCTTAGCGGCTTTGCGACTTCGCGTGAATCTTTACACTGAACCGCTGATTCCAATCATAAAAGAAGCTGCAATCAAAATAAGCAGCGATAAAGCCATGATAATATAAACCCTGCCCGGTGCTCCTTTCCATTCGCCACGGATAAGGCCCCATACAGCAGCAAAACCAATGGTCAGTGCCATTAAAATTCCCCATGAGGTAAAGGTAAACGGCCCCATTTTGCTTTTTCCCATTCCGTAGAAAATAAACTGGCTGAACCATAATAATCCGGCCAGTAAAGCAAATCCGTAATTCAACACCAGCATTTTACTGGTTTTTGCACTTACATAGTTTTTTACCGATTTGTTTTTAAATCCAAGAAAAAGACACCAACCCAGCGTGGAAAAAAAGGTTCCCAATAAAAGCACGAGGTAAACGGGCATCATAGAAAAAAGCGGGTCGATTCCAATTTCTTCTGCCATAACAGATAAGGGCAATCCCTGCTCAAACCCAAGGGCCATTGCCGAGCCGGTAACTCCCACCAGCAAAGCGGCAAGAATTCCTTTAACCAGGTCGAATTCACCAATGCTTTCGCGCTTCTTTTCACGCGATACCGACTTGTCTTTTGCTATGCCGGCCCATGCCGAAAAAGCTATTCCAACAGCAGCAACTGCAATTCCTGCCAATAATAAATTCCCACCTGAAGATTCAATCATCACTTCTAACCGTCCGTCAATAACAGGTGGTATTAAAGTGCCAATAGCCAGCATCAGGCCCAGCGAGAGCGCATAACCCAATGAAAGTCCCAGGTAACGGAGTGACAATCCAA
>CAYUBV010000672.1:0-1400 GCA_964443035.1 uncultured Tangfeifania sp. | reverse complement strand
TTTCGCCGGCCACTTCCGGATCGTCAATCAGCGAGTTTCCGCATTTGATGTTGTTGCTCAGCGAGGTGAGTTTCCGGCCTTTTTGTGCCGTGCGCAGCCACAACGAGAGTTTGGCAATCTCCACCGATTCATCGTTGATGTCCACCCCGTAAATGTTGTTTTCGAGGATGCTGTTTTCCACCTCGGTAAACACCATGGGCACATCGAGCATTTTTGCCCGCAGTTCGTCGATGTACCGGTGTTCGCGAATCAGGAAATCGAGCGCCTGGTTCAGGAATGCACCGGAACCACACGCCGGGTCGCAAATGGTAAGCGACAACAACCAGTTGCGGTAATCATTTAGTTTTTTATCCAGTTCCTGCAGTTTTTTCTTCGTGCGTCCTTTCCGGCTTTTCAGGTATTCGTTTTCATCCAGCGCCAGCTCTGTCCGTTTCTCCTCGCAGAGTTTTCCCACCGTATTTTCAACAATGTATTTGGTAATGTATTTCGGGGTGTAGAAAACACCGTCTTTTTTGCGCTTGGTTTTCTTCCGGTCAATTTCCTCGCCTTCCAGTTGGGCCGTCACCTCTTCAATTTCATTCAGGCTGTTTTCGAAAATATGCCCCAGGATATTTACATCCACTTCGGTTTCAAAATCGTAGCCGGTTAAAATTTTGGTGTGTTTATTCAGCATCTCATCGCTGATTTTAACCGCATCGAGGATTTCATCGGGTAAAAACAACCCGCCATTGTAGGCATGTATTTCAGCGCGTTTCCCTTTGGCCGGACGACCTTTATTCAGAAAGTTAAAGTATTGTTTGAATATGGAGTAGAGCGATTTATTGTCGCCCCATTCGGTATCGTCGTTCCATTTTTCAATAATTTTTGAAATGGAATTGGCGGGCAGCAATCCGCGGTCTTCGCCAAAAAAGATAAACAGGAACCGGTCGAGCAGCTTTTGCGATTTTTTAAACAGCAGCAGTTTGATTTCCTTTTCCGCTTTGCCTTCAAAAATTTCCAGATCAAGATTATTCGCCACCAAATCGTTGTATAAATCGTGTTTGAAGCTGGAATAATCCACGTAAATCTGTTTGGTGACATTCTCCTCTTTCAGGATGGAAGCTTCCTTGATTTGTGCCGGAATTCCGCGCAACAAATTGTCTTTTGCCAGGCAGAGCCACATCAACTGAAAATGTTCGTACGTGAGCCGGAACAAATCGAATTCCTCAAACTCCACCGCGTTGTGAATGTAAAACCGCACCTTCTCGAAATTGGAGGTAATGACATACACACATTTCGACTGGTTGGCTTTGTAATCGAATGCCTGCAGCCGGATAGCTTCCAAATCTTTGGTGGTTGTGGATTTCAACTCGATTACCCCGATAGCAGCATCATCTTTTAAAATGGCTCCATCTGCTTTT
>CAYUBV010000671.1:0-1401 GCA_964443035.1 uncultured Tangfeifania sp. | reverse complement strand
AACCATTGAAATCCAGCTTTTAATGACAAAATAAGTTGTTTTTTTGTAAAAGAATCCCTTATCTTGCAGCACGAACCTTTAATTTTTATTAACAATTAACAAAAAACTTAGCCAATTTGCATCTTAATATTTTTCAGGACGAAAAATTCCGGAAACAAATAAAAATGACGTAAATTGCATTTTATAAATGCCCCGCGGCAAGATTTGGGGCATTATTTATTAACTGGTGATGGTAAAATATTTTAGTGACATATTCGTCATTAGAATAATTGCAACAATATTATTCTTCCATTTTGTTGCATTGGTTGAAAAATCCGATGCAAACAATTTGCATATAAACCATCCGGTTAACGAACGCAAATACATCAAATCGAACGATGAATGTTACATTAAAGCCGGACAGGCAATAAACAAAACCCTTCTTTTTTCAGAAAAATGTCCTTCAAAAAATTGGTTTTTACTTTCTGCAAATTCGTTACATTCAAAAATTAATTATCCGGTTCCCCCCAATTCAAAAGTTGCTGCATCGTCGTGTTTTGTTGATTTAATTAAGCAACTCGGATTCAATCCGATAAATGCCCCTCCGCCCGCTCCTGAAACAGAAAATTCATATCGCCAGCCACTTATATCAAAAGCCATCTTCCATTCTCTTGCCGGATCCGGCAAACAGTTTCATGAAAATCTTATAGTCAGTTCCGAACAGTTCCTGCCGGGAGACAATACTTCAAGTGGTTTTTATTCAGCAGGTTATCCTTCGTATGAGACCCCGGAAAATGAGGCCGGCAATTTAACGGAAGGCCTTTCCCCGGCAGTAAAAACGAATAAACAGGATCAACTCCTGCTGGAATGCCCGGACGATATTTCCACCTATACCGACATCAACGAATGCTCGGGTTTTGTTTCCGGCGGACTCAATCCCGGGTTCAATGAAAATGAGGTGGTTGCCCTTACCTGGGAAATGGCAGGTACCATGGAAGATACCTCGCCAGCCGAAGGCATTCACCTGATTGACGAATACACCTTCGACGAAGGCGCTACCATCATCACCTACACCGCCACCACCTCTGATGGTTCAACCACCACCTGCACGTTTACTGTTACCATTTCCGACAACCAGGTGCCGCGCCTCGAAAACATTCCTGCCGACATTACCGTGGAAGCCGCTCCCGGTAACTGTTCAGCCACCGTGTACTGGATGGAACCTGTTGCCACCGACAACTGCACACCGGGCCGCCTCATTTCAAAGGAATCGACTGCCCGGCCGGGCGACGAATTTCCCGTGGGCACCACCCGAGTGAATTATATGGCCTACGATGCCATGGGCAACGAAAGCCAGCCCCGGTCGTTTACCATCACCGTGGAGGATGCCGTGCCGCCGGCATTCTCCCTCCCCCCCGATAC
>CAYUBV010000670.1:0-1402 GCA_964443035.1 uncultured Tangfeifania sp. | reverse complement strand
CATGCTTCCGGCCACGGAGGCCTTTATCCACCTTGTGTCAATTCCATATGTATCCTGGTCGGTGACTGCAACCTTCATATTCCTTGTGATATCAGAGGGCAAATATAATGTTATCTGGTGACAGGCTAAAGCGGGGCGGGATACCGGACTTGAAAAAAGAACAAAAAAAGAAGCAGGCATAAACACGTCAGGTAATGGGGGGGTATGGGGTTCTGTTATTATGTGTTATGCCTGCTCCCCGAGGAGCATAAAGACAGTCCGGTTAGTGTTTTTATATAATACCTTTATACTCTTTGAAGCCTAAAAATAGGCTGCCTGTTACTACCATGAAATACCCAATACCGGGTATTTCAATAATATGTTTCAGTTTTAATTATTACTTACAGTGAAGGGGGGGTCAGATATGAGCTTTGCCTTTGCGGTGCTTATTATTACTGTCTGTCTTATTGTTAGGGATGATCATACTGATGCCATTATCTTCTCTTTGGGGGGAATATTACCAGGATTTCCTTTGTGGACCCCAGTCGCAGTTTTTTTATTATCCTGCGCCTGTATGTGTAGACCGTTTCGGCAGATATATTCATCCTGGCTGCTATCTCGTGACTGGTAAGACAATGCCTTAGCAGGTCCAGCACTTCTTTCTCCCGGGATGTAAGTGTTTCAAGAAGATCTTTTTGCTGATAAAAATGCCTGTCTCTGTTCTTTTCTGCTATCCTGTTAAGTGTGCCTTCCAGGTCTGTTCTGGATACGGGTTTCAGCAGGTAATCAAATGCACCTTTTTTTATTGCCTGTATAGCGTATTTTTCATGTGCCGTTACGAATATGATCAGGGGTTTATAGTTTTCTTTCCTTATCCTGTTTATAACATCTATACCGGTATAACCCGGCATTTCCACATCAATAAAAAGTATACCCGGGCGGTTACTGAGTATCAGGGAGATTGCTTTCTCCGGTGATATTTCCGAACCGGCATGCCTGAAGGCGGGATATGATTTCATCAGCTCCTCCATTCTTTCCACGGCATGACGGTCATCATCGAGTATAAAATAAGATCTATACATTACATAGATATTTTTACGCTTGTACTTTTACGCCTGGGAATAAAAAAGCTGTATTTTACTGTATTGCCTGATTTCACGTATTGACCTGACTTAAGTTATAAATATATGATTTTAAGTCGAAAAATAAAAGGATAGGGTTGAAAAGTCTGCTAAAGTCAGCTTAGCTCTTTGTGTCTGAAACATGAAACAAGATGATCGTTTACCATACCTGTTGCCTGCATATGGGCATAAACAATGGTTGATCCGGTGAATTTGAACCCCTTTTGCTTCAGATCACTGCTTATGTTATCTGACAGCGGGGTTTTTGAGGGAAGCTCGCCGGATGTCTGGAAATGGTTGAT
>CAYUBV010000669.1:0-1402 GCA_964443035.1 uncultured Tangfeifania sp. | reverse complement strand
TTTTGGATTCCGGATAAACCTTTGGCAAAATATAACGTGTACGAAAAAGTGAGGTATCAATATCCTGAAAAATCAAGTAGAAGAAATTTGCCTTACGTTGGTTTTGCCGATCCGGTTGAATGTATTCCCCCTGGTACCCTGTTACGGGTTTCTCTTGCACGGTGGTGGGACAAAAACGGGGAAACAGAAGAGAGGTGTTCGCTGCAGTTATCCGGTTGGTACGATTTAACCGGAAATGATCATCAATTAAATGAAGTAAACGAAGGAGTACCATTTTAATTCCCGGCTCATGGTGAAAGAACAAAAATATTTCAGGCTTCCGCAATCGCTGTTAAATGCACAGCAGAAAAATCCGCTTGTCTGCAATTTGTACCTCACGGAAACAGGAGAACTGATGATTGAGGAAAATACCATCTGGGATCCGGGAGGAAAAACCGATGATAACCTGCTGGCTTATTGCACCAAAGGCGAGGGAATACTTTTGCTTGCCGGCGAACATTTACCTGTTTCAGGAGATCAGTTTTTTATTGTGCCTGGCGGCGAATCATTCAAATTTTATTCGGTTTTGAATTCAAAATCCCGGTTCCTTGTTGCCCGCTTTAACGGAAAAATTACACAGCGGATGAGCCAGGAGTTTTCGGTAGTACGCAATCTGGTCCCTTCGGTAAACAATCTGGTAGCCAATCGTGAAATGCTTTTCGAAGAAATTTTTAATAACCTTTCAAAAGGATTTCACAATCTGAACATGGAATATGTGAACTTTTGCTTTGGACATTTGCTGGCTACGTTTATTTATGCCAACCGCACCAGCGATGATTTAGCTGATGAATCGAGCCCGGCTGTCAGGCGCGCCATCCATTTTCTGGAGAAAAGCCTTCACAAAAAACTGACACTGCAGCAAATTGCCCGGGAGGCAGGATATTCGCCCACCTATTTTACTACCCTTTTCAGGAAGGAAACCAATTATGCTCCGCTGAGTTACTTTGCACACCTGAAAATACTGAAAGCCTGCGAATTTCTGGATCATACCCGAATGAAAGTTAAGGAAATTTCCTTTCAGCTGGGGTACTCCGATCCCTACTACTTTACGCACGATTTCAAAAAGAAAATGGGAATGTCGCCCCGGCAATACCGGAATCGAATTCGTTAATGCACTCTTTTTATGAGAAAATGAGTTTAGGTATTACTTATTTAATCTGAGTGAACCAGGATTTTTTCGGTTATCCCAAAATGTTAGAAGAGTGATTTGATCATTTTGATTATCAACCAAATAAAACAGGCTGCTTTGTCTGGTAATTACTGCTTTTCTGACTTCATCTTCGCCAAAAGCGATGAATATTTTGGGATTATGACTAATTCTTTTGATTATAGTATTTGCTTTAGTTACAAAATTTCTAATTTC
>CAYUBV010000668.1:0-1403 GCA_964443035.1 uncultured Tangfeifania sp. | reverse complement strand
AAAATTCCGCTTTGTTCCCCCGCTTAGGGGGAAATGCCAGGGTAAGGAATGTGGGAGGCCGGCAAAGGGGGTAACTGACAGCGCCAATAACCAAAAATAAGGTTAATAAGGTTCGGTACCACAACAGAAGCAATACAAATAACTACTGAACTTTGTCAACCGCAGGAATGTCGTCTTTTTGCCGGCAACAACCCAAAAAAGCATTTGCATAATTCAATCAAATGTTTTATATTGCTTTTCATAAGTTCTTTAACAAATTGTACAACATGTTTATCTGAATTTTGGTACAACTTCAAGCCTTTAAAAAAGCAAACCAAAGCGCCAAAACCATAAACAGGAAAACAAAAACGGCATTCAAAACAACAAAAATGGTTTTCAACAATACAAAAACGATAAACCAACAGGTAAAAATCATATTTCACCGCGCAGAAATGACAAACCGGCAGGTTAAAATTATGTTTCACAGCGCAGAAATGACAAAATAGCAGTTTAAAATCATAAACCAATACGCAGAAATAACAAACCAACGAAATAAAATAGCAAACAAAAATTCATCAAATATTAATTAACGGGTCCAAAGCCCACATGTATAACTTAAATTCACTAACAATGAGCTACAAAACTTTCAACGAACAACTGGAATTCTGCCGCATCCTCATCTGGAACGCTGCCGACGACACCGAAATTCAACCACGCCTCGAAAACTACGGCTACACCACCGAAAAATTCGACCAGGGCAAAGCCCTCTGGCAACAAACCGACCAGGCAGGCAAACAACAGGCAAAAGAACAAAACGAACAAACCGCCGCCACCGATGCATTCAACGAAGCCCGCGAAAAAGCCGAAGATGATTTAAAACGCGCAAAAAAAATAGCCCGCATAGCATTCGATGGCGACAAACAAGCATTCAACGCCCTTAACCTCAATGAAATCAACATCACCCGGTTCGAAGACTGGCTCAACGATGCAGAAAAATTCTACGCCAACCTGCTCAGCAACCCGCAATGGGCCGAAACCATGCAAACCTACAGTTATACCAGCGAAGCGCTTATAGCCCAACAAGAAGAAGTTGGCAGCCTGAAATCGCTGCAGCAAACACAGCAACGCGAAATGGGTGAAGCGCAGCAGGCCACCAAAGATAAATGGATGTACTACAGCCAGCTTAAAAAGTGGTGCTACCAGCTCACCGAATTAGCCAAAATCGAATTCGAAGACGATGCCCAGCTCCTCGAAAAACTCGGCATCCTCGTCCGCTCATAATATCCTATACCGTCGGCGTCGCTCCAAGCACCACCGACGGTAACTGTCAAAGAACCACAAAGAACCACCTCCCTCCGCCAAAGGCGGAGTACTTGCCCCGTGGAATGATGCTTTGCATCAAAATCTCCGATTTTATTCCACTG
>CAYUBV010000667.1:0-1404 GCA_964443035.1 uncultured Tangfeifania sp. | reverse complement strand
AGTTCAGGGTGACGCTCTTAACAAAAGCAGCTAATAACCTTAGAACGTCATGCTGAACTTGTTTCAGCATCTCTGTCATTTACTCATTATGCCCAATAAAATTGGGTGGACATTGAAATGACATA
Organism: uncultured Tangfeifania sp.; assembly: GCA_964443035.1. Lineage (GTDB taxonomy): Bacteria > Bacteroidota > Bacteroidia > Bacteroidales > Prolixibacteraceae > Tangfeifania. The sequence goes on along the minus strand of CAYUBV010000667.1, from coordinate 1,279 downwards.
TCAAAGTTGACATAACACATGATGGGTAAGACTTTCAACCAAACGAAATATCTTTTTTTGAGATTTTCCGGAAGGCAATCATCGACTCGGTGTCGGTTATTCCTTTTACACCAGCCAGTTTTTCAGTCATTAGTTCGGCCAGTTCCTCATTGGTTTCAAGCCGCATAATTGCAATTAAATCGTAGTGTCCGCTCACTGAATAAACCTCAACAACTCCGTCTATTTCAGCTAATTTTTCGCCTACACTGTTTACTTGTTCCCTTTCGGTTTGTATTAAAACTACGGCAGTTATCATTTTGTTTTTGCTTTTAATTACCATTCAATGGGTTCGGGATGAACAGTGGAAATAAATCCAAATTCCTCCCATATTACATTTTCAACTTTCGTACAAATTTCGTGTGCTTCCTCCAACGGCATTTGCGGCGGAAGCTTAATATGACAGATCAATTCGGTGTGGTTCCCGTACTCATGAAGATGGATGTGGTGCAAATGTAAGGGTTCTGCAAAAGCTTTCTGAGTAGTTTCGCGTATAGAAATCAGCATTTCATCAGAAGGACTTTCGCCCAGCAATGACGTCATTTCCTTCGCTAAAATTTTGTAACTGGTCCAGCCAATCATCAGTGCAACTATAAAACTCAGAACGGCATCGGTCCACCAAAAATGCCTGCTCACGGCAATACCCACCAAGATTACTACCGACGAAAGCGCGTCGGTACGGTGGTGCCAGCCGTCGGCTTTCAAAATGGTGGAGTCGGTTTTGCGATAGGCAAAAAATGCATATTGTGCCATGCCCTCTTTCACCAAAATAGAAACGATGGTGGCTACCCATGCAAAAATTCCGAATTTGGTCTGCTCCTGTCCGGCAAATTTCTGCACAGCTCCAACCATAAAATCAAAAGCTATAATTGCCAGCAAAACACCAATAATAATAGCCGCAATGTGCTCGGCCCGGCCATGCCCAAACGGATGGTCATCGTCTGCCGGCTTGCTCGAAATTTTTCCGCCAATTAAAACAATCACCGAAGAAACTGAGTCGGAAAGTGTGTGCCAGGCATCGGCAATCAAAGCCAGTGAGCCGGTTGTTACTCCCGCCCAGTATTTCAAACCAAACAGAAAAATATTTCCAAAAATGGAGTACCAGCCCTCACGGGCGATGTATTTATCCTTTGCCGACATGTTTGCAAAAATAGCAATTCCGGCAATTCTTTCAGAAAGAATTACTCATTTTCAAGAAAACGGACAAGTTCGGTTCTGTAACTTCTTCCAACTGGCAGTTTTT
>CAYUBV010000666.1:0-1404 GCA_964443035.1 uncultured Tangfeifania sp. | reverse complement strand
AATCGTTGCTAAGTATTTTGTCATTTGTTCGGAAAAAGCTTCACTGGATGATGCTCGGGGTCATTTTGCTGGGCCTGGCCAATCTCAAGTTATTCGGCGGTTGGGATCTGCCCAGGTCCCTGCTGGTGGGCGTTGTGATTTTCCTGGTCATTTTCCCGGTGATGATCAATACCCGGTTTGACGAATTATTTCGCCATTTCAAGGAGCCCCGGCCTGTTTTCTGTTCCCTGGCGCTCAATTTTTTCGTTTCCCCTCTGGTTGCCTGGATGGCAGTGGCCATTTTTTTTAAAGGGCAGCCGGAGCTGGCCTCTGCCATGTATCTCCTCTCCCTGGTGCCCACCAGCGCCATGAGTGCGGCCTGGACGGCTTTTTCCGGGGCCCGTATGGCCACGGTCCTCTACCTTATCCCGGCAAACCTTCTTTTTGCTGCTTTTATCGGACTGCCCTTTATCTTTCCCCTGCTGATGGGGGATGCCGTGGATGTGAACAAACTGGCCATCATTAAAAATATTTTGCTGGTTTTTTTGACCCCATTGATACTGGGCGATGTGACCCGCCGCTTGATCGTTTACTTCAAGGGAATGGAGACCTACCAGAAACACATTAAGCCGGAGCTTGGCGGCATTTCGGGCGTGGGGGTGCTGTTACTGATTTTTCTGGTCATGTCCCTGAAGCGCAATGCGGTTTTGTTAAATAATCTGGATGTGGTTTTAAGCATTGTTGCCCCGGTGTTCCTGTACTATCTGTTGATGTATGCCTTCAGCGTGCTCTGGGCCTTGTTGCTGATTCGCCGGGGGGCGTTGCCCGGTGAAAAAGCGGTGGTGATTATCTATACCTCAGTGGCCCGGCATGTTAATATTTGTTTGGCCCTGGTGCTCAGCACCTTTCCTTTGGAATCGGCGTCACTGATGATTCTGTTATTGATCGTTGGCTATATCATCCAAGTCCCGACCCTGGCCTTCTTTGCACAACATTACGGAAAAAGGCTTACCGCCATGACTGCTTTTCCTGACGCCCGCTGAGAAGCTTCCTGCCAGTGCGGCATATGATGAAAGAGGTAGAAAGCATTGCCGTCCAGCATTGGGGGGGGAAATCGAAGCGGGCCGCCCGGATAACCGGGAGTTCGTTCTTTCCTTAAGCCTTCGCTATCTCACATTTCCCTGGGAACATCCGCCTCTGAACTGCAGATTCCGGCTATGTCCCATCGGTAATGCGAATTTTGCCACGGACAGGATTGCCAGATTCAAGGTGCATTTTTCAGTAGGTCCGGGAATATTGTACTCCGTGGAAAACATGGTGCACGTATGTTGCTATAAAAAAAAACCCTATTCCTGCTCAATCGCCTCCCCTACTTTGACTGCCAAATCATGCATGGAAAAAGGTTTCTGGATAAACAGCACGTCC
>CAYUBV010000665.1:0-1404 GCA_964443035.1 uncultured Tangfeifania sp. | reverse complement strand
GTCCAATGTGCACATGAGCATCCACATACCCGGGATGGATGTCTAAAGCCCGCCTGTACATCTGCATGGCCTTTTTGGGCTCCCCTGACCAGTCGTACTCCCGGCCCTGGTCAAATACGTCTTCCGCCTTCAGCCAGTCTTTGTTCCCAGGTGTTTTCCTGGCCTGTTTCGGCTTGGCAGCCCAAAGCTCATCTTCCAGGGCCTTCACCTCTTCTCTGGTGTGTCTCCAGAGCTGGGCGAAAAAAGCTTCCTTATCACCTGGAAAATGCAAGGACGGATGCTCTTGGCAAAACCTGTCGTACCTTTTCACACGCTCACCAGACTTGGGCATGCCATTATAGCTTGAGCTGATCCAAAATTGCATCTTCTGATTCACGTACTCCAGATCCGGAGGCCAAATCGTACTCGGGGCCACCCATAGGCCGTCGTCCTCGAAGTTCTCTTCAAAAAGATTGACTTGCCGAAAGATGGAGCTTCCACTCCGAAAGCCGGGGGGTGGGGCTTCCAGCTGGATAAAATAGGCCTGCAACAAGCTGATCAGCTCCTCCTTTTGCTGCCCCTTGGGCAGGACAAGGACATCCGGCATCCCGGACAGCAGCTTCTGCTCCGACTCCTTGGAGGCAAAGGCCCGGTACAGGAAAGTATACAGGCTCTCAGGCCGATCATCCCGGGCATACTCCAGATAGACACAGCCTGAATCTTCCTCCATGAGCAGATACCTATTCAAATACACCCGCTTGCCGGACTTTCTGTCCGCCACTGAGGGTTTCATTTTCTTGGGGCTGTATTTCAGCTTCTGTTTCGAGGTCAAATACAAATGCGGAGAAAGAGATATGTACAAATGATACCTGATCATACGCCTCCTGAATGTTCTGCAAGGCATCGTCCTTGCTGTTACCTTCGCTTATGCACCCTGGAAGACCAGGAGCGTAGACGGTGTAACCGCCTTCCTCACTCGGTTCGAGCAAAACAGTTATCTTCATCCATGACCACCACAAAATACTTTCCCGGTAATTGCATTAAAACGAGTATTGCCCCATTGATGCCTATCAATTTTTGCTTTGGGCGGTCAAATACGATGTTGCAACGTTAAAAAAAGGCCGGGACGACATCCCGAATCAACCATTATGATCCTGTCAAATGCATGTAAAAAGAGGATGCAGGCATACAACCAGTAGAACCTTTATCCAGAAATCTTCACCAATCTTCACCGATTTTGCCGTGGCCTGAGCGGCCAGCGGAAAGAGTGATCGCCTCGCGGCAAGGGTAGCTTCCCGCGAGAGCGGGATGAAACCATCCTGCCTGCGATCAGCAGGCTGGATTTCTTTTCTTCATTCGTGGCGATTCGCGCGATTCGTGGGCCAAGGTCTTTTATGCTTGAGTTGTTTTGCGACAGATCCTAAG
>CAYUBV010000664.1:0-1408 GCA_964443035.1 uncultured Tangfeifania sp. | reverse complement strand
ATATAGTTTCGTCGCACCATTTCGGCAGGTGAAAAATCACGGGTTCCTTTCGGGATAGAAGGTTTTTGTGCCATTTTATTCCATTTTTATTTAAGGTGTGCAAAAATAAGGAATAAAAATGAGGTAGATAAACCTTTAACCAGAGAATTAAAGCAACACCATGCTTGTTTCAAAATAACTATATTTGTAAATAAAAAAGTAATATTTATGGTCTACAATTTTTCAGCAGAAATTATCTGGGACGATGAAATTCGCCAGTATATAGGAATTGTTCCCGGGTTGCCGGGGGCGCACACTCAGGCCAATACCATTGACGAACTTCATAAAAATCTTCAGGATGTTGTTCGGCTCTGTCTGGAAGAATTATCTGATGAAGAAAAAGCTGAATTGCCATACTTTATTCTACCCGCCTGCCAATAAATTCAATTGAAAGCGGATATTTATAGCTTTCGCCGTTGTTGGCGGCCACACTTCCCAAAATCACCAGCACCAGCCAGGCAATTCCAAACCCAATCAGCATAATAATTCCAATGCCAACAATTATTAATATGGCTGAAACAATAAAAATGATGGACCAGGTTATCTGAAAATTCAAGACTTCTTTTCCTTGTTCGGCAACAAAAGGGTATTCATCTTTTTTAATCAGGTAAATAATGAGCGGACCAACCACATTTCCCAGCGGAATTCCGACAAATACAGAAAGCGCAAGCAGATGGGTGAGCATTCCCCACATTTTTTCATCCGAATCGGTGACCAGTCGTTGCATAATTTTAGAATTTTATTCAACTAAATTAAGCATTTTTTGTTTTTTCGCAGATTGAAACAATAAATAAATTGGAAATGGATAAGCAGAAAAAAGAAGGCAGGTATTCGAGAATATACAAACAACTGAGCGAACTGGTAAAAAAAAGCAACAGTCCGGCCGCCCGGATGGCAACAATTATTGCGGTGTTGCACCATAAAATGGATGCCTTTTTCTGGACCGGTTTTTACCGGATTGAAAACGGGTTGATGACTGTTTTTATGTACCAGGGGCCTGTGGCCTGCCAGGTTCTGGAAAAAGACAAAGGCGTTTGCTGGGCAGCTTTCAACAAAAAAGAAACAGTTGTGGTGGAAGATGTGCACCGGTTTCCCGGGCACATTGCCTGCGATTCGCGCTCAAACTCCGAAATTGTTGTTCCACTCAAAAATGAAAATAACGAAATTATTGGTGTGCTGGATGTTGACAGCAACCAGAAAGCCGCCTTTGATGAAGTAGATGCCCGCTGGTTAGAAAAAATACTGGAACTCATTTATATTTAATTTGTTGTAGTCATAAATAACAGAAATGAACTGAGAGAATGCAGGTATTTATTCATTACTTTTTGCACCTTGTTTTTCCTTTTTTCATTGCATTTGTATTCTTCAG
>CAYUBV010000663.1:0-1410 GCA_964443035.1 uncultured Tangfeifania sp. | reverse complement strand
CAGGGTGAGGATTTTTCTGGTCAGTTCCAGTTTGCTGTGAAAATTCGTATGATTTCTGAGTACAAATAATTGGATTTGGTAATAATCATTTTTATGTCGGCAATTTTGCTGAATAATTTCCTCACCCTGACATCGCTGGCGATGTCTTTCCCTCTCCGTGCGGAGAGGGAGGGGGCCGGCTTCGTTGCTGCGGATGAGGTATTATATATGTATCTGATAAAAAAATAACCGTCAGCCGGTATTCTTTGTCCCTCTCCGCTTGGAGAGGGAAAGCCACAGTTCACTGTGGCAGGGTGAGGCGCTGCGTCAGGGTGAGGTTATTGCGACAGGGTGAGATTGGTATAATTCACGTTAAAGAAAATTATTATCAAAGAATTTCAAATTAACCGGTCACAAAATTTAGCCAGGAGCTGTTTTCTTCATATTCTTCCACAACTTTTGGCTGCGATTTAACCGACAGTCCGGCCATTAATTTTGAAATTTCCTGTTGCAATACATGAATACTGTTTTCGGCAATATCTTTTCTGAAACCTTGCTCAGCGATATCTACTACCTGGTTTAAAGCGATAATTCTGCCGGTTATTTTCCCCAACTCAACCATTTTTCGCTGAGGCAACTCAAAATCGAGTTTAAAATCTGCCAGGTTCCTGATATATGTTGAAGCACGGTTGGTAAGATCAAAATCTTTTAAAAACTGATAAAGGTTGTTTTCTTTACTCCGCTTCATGAGTTTTAATAAGTTCTCGGAAATCTGGGCGTAAAGGATATCGTTGGAACCTTCGAATATCTGAAAGGGCCGGCTGTCGACTGTTCCGCGTCCGGCAATATGATTGAGCTGATAGGCCTTTGCACCTACCAGTTGGAGCAGCGACTGGGCTGCATCGTGCATCAGGTCGGTAATCACACTTTTAACAGAATTTGCTTCAAGTCCGTGGGAGGTGAGGTTGTTTTCAATTCCTGCCTTTTTGCTGCTGTTGGCGCACATGGCTGAACATATGGTAAACGATGCCTGAAGTTTCGATAAACGATGTTGCACCTGGTCATAATCAAACAGACTTTTACCACCTACAAACCGCTCCTTACAATGTGAAATGGCTTCATCAAGCATACGTTTAATGAACCCCATGCCAAGGCCCGGAAAAGTCATGCGGCTCCGGTGCAACAGGTCCAGCATCATTTTTATTCCGGTTGTTTGCGGCTGCAGGCGATGGTTTGCAGGCACCTTAATGTCGATGCGGTTTCTGCCGTAAGGAATCATGTAAAGTCCCAGGTTATTAAAATATTCTTCCACAACAATTTTTTGGCCCGGCTCGTGTGCATCGCAAATAAAAAAATCGATATCGCGCTGCAAGTCACCTTTGCTGTTCTTTTTTCGGGCTGTCAGAAGCCAGAAATCGGCCATCCCCGAAA
>CAYUBV010000662.1:0-1411 GCA_964443035.1 uncultured Tangfeifania sp. | reverse complement strand
TCAGGGAATCACAAAAATCCCGGCTCAAACTTTCTCACAGATTTTCTTTTAAATCATTCTTCCGCTTTTCGTACTCCTCCTTGTCAATTTCTCCTTTGGCATAGCGCTCATTCAAAAGGTCGAGCGCCGTTTTTGTGGATTCCCTGCTGGTTCGGGTATCTTTGTTCATTCCCTTTACAATGATCCAGATTACAGCAATCAATATTATGAGCCCGATGATCCACCACCAGCCCATTCCCCAGCCGTGACCGTATTCGCCCATCATAATTTATTCCTTTCGTTTTTGCAGGTTTTTATGCCAAATCAATTTCATCTGTGAGGTAAACATCCTGAATGAGGTTCAGCAGTTTCACGCCTTCGTCAAACGGACGCTGGAACGCTTTTCTTCCTGAAATCAGTCCGGTACCGCCGGCACGCTTGTTAATAACGGCTGTTTTTGCGGCTTCCGCAAAATCGGATTCGCCGCCCGAAGCGCCGCCGGAATTAATCAGGCCGATTTTACCCATGTAGTTGTTGATGACCTGGTAACGGCACAAATCAATCGGATGTTCCGATGACAGCTTTTCGTACATATCGGGATGGGTTTTGCCAAATTTCAGGATGTCAAACCCGTGATTTGTGTCGGGCAATTTTTGTTTAATGAGATCGGCTTTTATGGTTACGCCCAGGTGGTTGGCCTGACCGGTGAGGTCGGCTGCGGTATGGTAATCCACACCTTCTTCTTTAAAGGCGTTGTTGCGTGTGTAGCACCATAAAATAGTGGCCATTCCCAGTTCGTGCGCTTCTTCGAATGCCTGCGCCACTTCAATAATCTGGCGGTTCGATTCTTCGGAACCAAAATAGATGGTAGCGCCAACGGCTGCTGCCCCGAGGTTCCACGCTTCGTGCACCGACCCAAACATAATCTGGTCGTACTTGTTCGGATAGGTCATCAGCTCGTTGTGATTGATTTTTACGATAAACGGAATTTTGTGCGCATATTTTCTTGAATTCAGCGCCAGACCGCCAAACGTGGTGGCCACTCCGTTGCAGCCTCCTTCCATTGCGAGTTTGATGATGTTTTCAGGATCGAAATAATCGGGATTCGGTGCAAACGAACTTCCGCCGGTGTGCTCAATTCCCTGGTCTACCGGCAAAATAGAAAGGTAACCGGTCCCGCTCAGCCGGCCCGAGTTGTACAATGCTGAAAGGTTACGGAGTACCTGCGCATTGCGGTCGCTGCCAACAAATATTTCATCGATTTGATGTGGCCCGGGTTTTTGCAGTTTTTCAGCCGGAATGGTTTGTGATTTATACTCGAGCAAATCACTCTTTTCTTCTCCGAGCATACCGGCAATGTCGTCAAATTTGTTAATCGGTGTATCCATAATATGAAATTTTTTAGTTGAAATCAGAAAAATGTGTACCAAAT
>CAYUBV010000661.1:0-1412 GCA_964443035.1 uncultured Tangfeifania sp. | reverse complement strand
TGCCTGGCAATGAATTGTAATCGAATTAAAGTAAATTCTAAAAATAAAACTATGAACAAAAATTTAATCATGACCGGAATGCTTCCGCTGTTTTTCTTACTGGCTGTTTTTTTTAGTGCATGCAATATGTCGGAAAGTTCAAAAATCCCGGTACTTTTCGATACCGATGCCAACAACGAAGTGGACGACCAGCATGCACTGGCCTACCTGCTGTTTAGTGGCGACCATTTTAACGTGGAAGGCGTTACAGTGAACGCAACCAGTTCGCCTGCCGGGTATTCCGAAGAATCGGATGTGAGCGATCACTACGAAGAGGCAAAACGGGTGATGCAGCTTTGCGGCGATTTTTATGGCAAAATTCCACTTAAAACCGGCGCCGATGGTTCTTTCGAAGAAATTAAAAATCACATTGACGAGCCGGATTTCGACGGTCACGAAGCTGTGGATTTTATCATTGAACAGGCGATGCAAAGCCGTAACCAAAAACTGGTATTGCTGCCAGTGGGCAAACTCACCAACATTGCCCTGGCACTGATGAAAGAACCGGCCATTGCTGAAAAAGTGAAAATTGTATGGCTTGGTTCCAATTATCCCGAGCCTGGCGAACACAATCAGGACTGGGACATTGAATCCATGAATTATATTTTGGATGCAGACGTACCTTTCGAAATGGTAACCGTGCGCTATGATAAACCTTCGGGAACGGCTGCCGTAATGGCGTCGAAAGACCAGATTCTGCATCGCATGCCCGGAAAAGGGCCTGAAATTTCTTCCCCGGTTACCGGACGGCACGGAGGCGAGTTTACCAATTTTGGCGACTATTCTGTTAATCTTTTTGAACAATACGGAATGTGGGGAAATCCTCCCGGCAGGGCGTTATTCGACATGGCGGCTGTGGCCATTCTCAAAAACCCGGACTGGGCTGAAACCCGCGAAATTCCGGCACCCGTTTATGTGGACGAAAAATGGGTGGAACGTCCCAACAACCCGCGAAAAATTACCCTTTGGGAATGGTTCGATATTTACGGAATAATGAACGACTTTTTTGTGACCATGGATGATTATAAGCTGGTAAAAACAAAATAAATTAAATTATATTAAAATGAAAAATAAAAGCAGAAGATCATTTCTGAAAAATTCGGCAATTACTATGGCTGGAGCAGGAATATTCACATCAATACCCAAAAACTTTTATGCTTCAACACCTGCCTCCGATCGCATAAACATTGGTGTAATTGGCGTAAACTGGTGGGGCACTGAAAATATGCAGCACCTGCTGAGGGCAGATTCCGGGGCACAATGCATTGCTATGTGCGATGTGGATCAGGTTCGGCTGAAGGAGCAGGCTGCCGTGCTGAAAAATGAATTTCCGGAAAGAACGGGCAACATACAATTTTACTCCGATTTCCGTA
>CAYUBV010000660.1:0-1415 GCA_964443035.1 uncultured Tangfeifania sp. | reverse complement strand
AAGCGTGTACGTCAGGATCGGTTTCTGTCCAGTAGTCGTCGGCAATAAGCGTCAGCGCGTTTCTCCGGTTGGCAAAGGGGGCAATTCCTGGGTCGTCAATATCGCCGACACCTGGATTAATAAATAACGAAACACGTGCATTGCCCTGGAAGAAGAAGGATGCATCAAAATTTTTCCAACCTCCCGATAAACCAAAACCGTATTGTATCTCAGGAACCGTTGGTAACCCTAACGGTACCTGGTCGTTTGCGTTTACAACGCCATCGTCGTTTACATCTTTATATTTGATGTCGCCGGCCTGATAGGTGCCAAAGTCCTGTTTTGGAGAATTCTCAATTTCAGCTTCGTCCACAAAAAGGCGCTCGGCAATTAAGCCCCACCACTGGTTTATGGAATGTCCTTTACGTTTCAGGTATTCATCGGCGTAATCTCTTTCATCGAGTTTAACATACTCGTTGGTTGCATAAGTGAAATTTGCCCTGCCTGTAAGCCACCAATCTTCAGTGGATGCATACTGGTAGTCGATTGAACCCTCAAAACCATTGGAGAGTACTTCACCTACGTTTCCACTAACAGTTGCTTCCAACCCGGCGGTGGCCGGGAAGTTCTGCCTTTGCAAATAAATCTGGCTCCTGTTGTCCCTGAAATAATCGGCCTGTACCTGCAATGCATTATCGAGGAAGCCAAGTTCAATACCCAGGTTTAATTTGGTCGAAATCTCCCAGGTAATATCGGGGTTGGCATATCTCGAAATGCTGTAACCACCGTAGTCATTCATAAATGTTGAACCCCAGCGGTAACCTGCACCCCCTTTTGAAATATCGGAAAGGTAAAAGAACCGGTCTTGTCTCTGTGCAATTGCATCGTTACCAACCATACCATAGGTTGCTTTAAATTTCATGGTATTAATTGTATTTTCAATTGGAGTCCAGAAAGATTCATTTGAAATTAAGTAGCCCGCACCAAAGGAGGGAAAGAATCCAAAACGTTTATCACCGGCAAATTTTTCCGAACCGTTGTAACCGTATGTAAATTCAAAGAAATAACGTGTATCGTAATCGTAGGCCAAACGTCCCGAGTTACCCATATTCCTTTCAGGCAGGGTTTCGTAAATGGAGTTACTGTTACCACCGGTAAGCAGATATTCTTCCCACATAGCCACAGTCATCAGGCTCAGGCTATGATTGTTGAACTCGCGGGCCCAGTTTAAACGGCCTTCGTAGTAATAATGGGCACTTGCGTCACGTCCCGGCACAACATCTCCCAAATAAGACTGACCACTTTCAGGGTTAAGCGCATAAAGCGTATATTCTCCGGTAATTTGGTTGTACGTTTCAAGATCGTAATAATAAGGGTTATAAGAACGCCGGCTGGAATAAAGACTCCAGGTATTCATTGAAGCTCTTCCCTGAAAC
>CAYUBV010000659.1:0-1416 GCA_964443035.1 uncultured Tangfeifania sp. | reverse complement strand
TTAAATCAGTTTGTTCGAGGTTGAGGTTCAGCTTTCCCGATTCTATTTTCGATATATCCAGCAAATCTTCAATCATTTTCAGCAGAAACTCAGCAGAAGTATTGATGATGTGCAGGAATTTACGGTGTTCGGCAGAAAGAAGACCTTCTGTTTCTTCTTCCAGAAAATCGGCAAACGACATGATAATGCCCAGCGGATTCCGAATATCGTGGGCTGCCATTCCCAAAAATTCGTTTTTCAGTTCGTTAAGGCGTTCCAGTTCGGCATTCTTTTTCGACAATTCGCGTTGCAGGTTAATGAGTTCATTATTCAGATGACTCAGTTCATCCAGCAGGCGTTCATCTTTACCGGACTGGTTTTCCTGCAAACTGTAGCTGTTTTTTACCAGCGAGCGAATATAGTTTGCCTGCTCGTTATTTATTTGCTGCAACTGGTTGATAAATTCCAACGATGAAGAGGGTGCTGCCGCCCCAACCACCCAAATTTTTTCATCCACAAAAAATCCGGTAAAATATAAGGGAAATGCATCATTTCCGCCTTTTAAGGTTAGGGAATAATCAAAAACAACCCTGCTTTTTTTCACGGAAAGAATAAAATCAAGCGCTTTTGGAACCGATTCTTTACTAAAAAAAGAAGAAAAAGTTTTGCCGGTTGTATTTTTTTCTGAAATCTCAAAGTCGTCGCGAACAACTTTTTCAATTGCACCTTTTTCGTCGCATAAAAGTATTAGTCCGAGTGGTTTTTTTTTGTTTTTCATAGTAATTTATTATGCTACTAACTGAGTGGCAACTTTTACAGCTTGTTCAGCATTCGGCGCATATCCGTCGGCGCCAAAATCTTCCCATTTGTCTTTGTCAAAATTTAATGCATTCCCACCAATCAGGATTTTTATATTTCTTCCTGTTGAGCTGCTTTTTATTTTCTGAATAGTCTCACGTAAAAGCGAACGGTGATAAGGCATGGCAGCCGAAAGCCCGACGATATTTGCCTCGTTTTGTTCCACAGCTTTTAAAATGGCTGATGCCGGAGAATTGGCGCCGAGGTAATACGTGTCCCATCCTTCCATCTCAAAAAAATCAGTTACCATGCGTATGCCAATCTCGTGTAATTCGCCGCCCACACAGGCGGCAACAAGGGTTTGGCCAATCCGGTTGGTTGTGAAAATGTGAGGATAAAGCTGTGCCATAATGGATTGTGTGGCTGCGGAACAAAAATGCTCGGTAGCCACGCTAATCTGATTGCTGAGCCACAACCGCCCTATTTCGTATTGCGAATTCTGAAAAACATCGAGATAAATACTTTTTACCGGCACATTATTTTCTACGGCATCCATTACAATTTTTGATGCAGTCCGGCGATCACCTTCCAGCAAAGCATCGATGTATTGACGGGCAATTTTTCCGGTTTCGCTGTCCG
>CAYUBV010000658.1:0-1417 GCA_964443035.1 uncultured Tangfeifania sp. | reverse complement strand
CCTGGCGGATATTTTTTATTTACAGATTTTCGACACGATTATGAAATAGAAGATACCAGGAAGGAACTGGAGTTAAGCGGGATGTCAGTGTTGAAAGAAAGATTCATTAATAAGGAAGTTGTTGCTGCTCTTGAGCTGGATGATGATCGTAAGCGCAAACTTGTAAAAAAACTGATTCCGAAAATTCTCCATAAAACCGCCCTGAATTTTGCCGGAACAATTGGTTCTGACACATATAACCGATTTTTATCACATAAGTATATTTATTTTAGTTATGTATTAAAAAAGCTATAAACATTGGAGTGTAATAATTGAACAGTGGATTGATAAAAATTAAGTTAGTCTTTATATGGACAGAAAGTCCGCCAATGTACCTCTCGCCACCATAAATACGGGTTTTGTATACGGCGGTTCACCAGGTCATAGGAAACAAGGCCGTGTTTGGCCTGATTTGATTATAGAGTTCATTAAATTTATTTTCGAACAGAAAACAACAAAACCAGCCCACGGAGTTATCACCATTCTTGCACTAACAAGTTAACAGGTATCCGTGGGTATGTGCTAGTTTTTTACTGGTTTTCTTCAAATAAAACAACACGCTTAAATCATACATAACTTATTTAATTTTAATGTTTTACAAAGATACGGCAAACAGGTCACCTTTTTAGGTGCAGAATACCGCAATAGGATGCAAAACAAAACCTGTATAATAAGCTGTATTATAATTGATTATATCAACTCTGGTGACCCCTTTTTACAGGTCACCGTATAGGACACCTCGAAGAGGACTTTTATAGGAAATTTCATAAAATAAAAAAGCCTGAAACCATTGATTTCAAGCTTATTCGTTAATTCTGGTAATCGATTCAGTTGTCCTGCCAGGGCTCGAACCTGGACTCTTCTGATCCAGAATCAGACGTGTTGCCAATTACACCACAGGACAATTATCATTTTAAAAACGGGTTACAAAAATAAAACATTTGCACTAAAGATGGATGGTCTTTTTCAAAAATCTTCTGCCTGCAGCCGATTTGAAATATTTTTCTCTCTTGAGTGCTTCTTTACGTGTTTTAAATTCTTCAAAATAAACAATTCCCCAGGGAATAAATGGACGTGTTGACCTGGTGTCTCCGGAATTGTGTTGATCCAGTCTTTTGTTCAAATCCTGACAGGAACCTTTATAGAATCGGTTAAATTTTTTGCTGTATAGAACATAAGCATAATAACGCATTTTTAATGCAAATTTTTAAGTACGTTCACCTGGACTCCCCGCCCGAACGTACCGTGCTGAAAATATAATAAGTATTAATTATTCGTTGGTACGGGCGGGTTCTGATCCAGAATCATCCGCCAACTGGCGGACAATTACACCACAGGACAATTATCATTTTAAAAACGGGTTACAAAAATAAAACAT
>CAYUBV010000657.1:0-1418 GCA_964443035.1 uncultured Tangfeifania sp. | reverse complement strand
TTTTGATGCCTCCCCAGGTTTGCTCGAAAAGCCGGGTGTGTTGAATCAGTTTTTCGATGCGTTCTTCTTCTGAAATTTCATTTTTTTCAGGATTAAAAAACCAGGGATTCTGAAAAATTCCACGGCCAACCATAATGCCATCGGCGCCGGTTTCAGCAGCTTTTTTGAGCCCGTCGGAATACGAAAAAACATCACCGTTTCCATGAAGCGGGATGTTTGGTTTGATTTGGTTCTTCACCTGCACAGCTTTTCTTATTTCTTCCCAGTTCGCTTCGCCTTCCGACTGCATTCGCTGGGTGCGTCCATGTAAAATAATTGCTGCGGGGTCGGTTTCCAGTAAATGCGAAATCCACTCCTCTGTTTGATGCTCTTTTATTCCCGTGCGGGTTTTTACGCTTACCGGTAAATTAGTTCCTTCTTTGGTAGCCTGAATGATTTCTTTTGCCAGGCCGGGATCGCCAATCAAAGCACTGCAAGCGCCTGTTTTGAATACCTTTTTTACCGGGCAGCCCATGTTGATGTCCAGCCCGTCGAACCGGTAATTCTCGGTGATGTATTTTGCAATTTTATGGTAAACCTCCGGGTTGATACCCCAAATCTGGGCCACCAGTTTTACATTTTTTGCTTTCAGCAATTCCCTTTCTGAATCATTTACAATCAGCCGTTCCGAAACCCGCTCCCTTCCTTTGGGATGATTCATTCCTTCCACCGAGGTGAATTCGGTAAAAACAACGTGCAGTTTTCCCGGCACCGACATTCCCAGCACAACTTCGCGAAAAACTGTGTCGGTCACATCTTCCATCGGGGCCAGTGAAAATGCAGGGCCTGGTATATTTTGCCAGAAGTTATTCATAGTTTGTATTTATCCTGTCATTTCGACGACGAAGGAGGAGAAATCTGCTAAAGAAAGATTCCTTATTCGTTTCACTTTTTGCCAATGGCAGATTTTTATAATAAGACCCTGAAACAAGTTCAGGGTGACGTTCTAAATCAAAGCAGTCAATAACTTTAGAACGTCATGCTGAACTTGTTTCAGCATCTCTGTCATCTTCTCATTGTGCCTAATAAAATTAGGTGAACACTCGAAATGACAGTTAGTAAAAATATCTTTTACATCGACATGAAAAATACTGAATTAAATTTTTTTTCCGCTTGAATCATCGCCAAACTTTTCCGGTATTTCTGGTTGTTTCCAAATTTTTTGGCTATTGGTTTTTCCCGGAAGTTTTTCGTTTGAATGGTTCTTCCATCATTTTTTTTTAGCTCTTCCTTGTTTATCCTGTTATGTAAAAACATGTCTTTTTGAAAATAGTGCGGGGCAAAAATAGAAAATTCAAAACAAAAGAACTAAAAAGAGTTTTTAATCTTCCACAGGAGGTGTAAAAAAAGCCATCCCACAATAATGAGATGGCTTTTCT
>CAYUBV010000656.1:0-1418 GCA_964443035.1 uncultured Tangfeifania sp. | reverse complement strand
CTGAAAAAGTGGAGCCGGCTTTTGTTTCGCCAAAAAACATTACGGTTCAGGCGGTAGACAACCTGCCCAACGAATTGCCCAAAGATGCCTCGCAGGATTTTGGCCGAAACCTGATTGACAAAGTATTTCCAAGTCTTTTTGAAAAAGACAGCGAAGGCATTATTGAAAGAGCTTCAATAACAAAAGATGGAAAACTGACTGAACGGTTTTCGTATTTACACGGTTTTGTAAGTCATGATGAAATAAGGTGATTTTCACGGAAAATATTTATAAATATCTGAGCGGTGATCAAATGCAGAAAAAATGACCGTATCATTATCGATCTTAATTCCAATTCGATAGTTTCCCAGACGAATCCTATAATAATTACGAAAACCGGAAAGTTTTTTAATACGTTTAATTTCAGTAATGCTATTTGCTTTCTCTATCTCTTCAATAATTTGAAAAACACTCAACCTGAGTTTTTTATCAGAATTTTTTAGTAATTGCTTTTGAAATTTCCGGCTAACTTCAACTTGCATCGATAATTATTTAACAAGTTTTTTCAGAAATTCTTTTTTTTCTGATTCACTAAGTAATCCTTCATTTATTCCTTCTTCAATAGAAAGGGCAATACCAATCTCTTCAATTTCTTTCGAATTCAGTTTTTTAGCAGAAAAATCAAATTCTTTTGCCAGCTTCATTAATAACTTCGCTTTCGAAGCTGATTTACCTTGTATTATTAATGTTTCCATTTTGCTCTTTTTATCAAAGATAATAATTCTCACAAAAAACGCCACCTGTTAACTAACAAGTGGCGTTGTACGAATTCACATTTTCTTTCCTTCGTTATTTAATCAACTCAACACTTCTTCTCACAAATTTATCCAAATCGGCGCCTTTAAGCATGTTGTTGGCCAGCAGTGCCAAATCAACCATTTGTTTGGCCAGCTTGTTTTTCTTACCAAAATCGGCCAGTTTGCTGCGCTTATTTTCTTCGAGTTTGGCCAACTCATTGTTTACGCTCTCCAGTTTTTCTTTATCGGCCTGCGGAACTTCCTCCTCTTTTTTGCCCTCTTTGGCTTTTTCGAGTTTTTCAGCTTCCGCTTTTTTGGCTGCTATGTCAGCGTTTACTTTTTCAAGCTGGCTGCTCAGTTTTTTATCCTTGGCTTCAATTACTTTTTTCACCAGCGGATGTGCGGTGTTCACAACCAGGTTTAAACTGTCGGGGAAATCACCGTACATATTCATTCCGCCCTGGGCAGCGCTCATGTCTTTCATGCGGCGCATAAATTCGCTGCGGGTAATTACCATCGGGTTGGCATTTTCACCCAAATCCTTGAAATCAACGATGAAAGTATGATCATTTTTTTCAGGAACAACTGCCTGGAAAACCGGTGAAAGCTCCTGCTTTTCTTCCCAGGAAAGTTCTTCTTTTT
>CAYUBV010000655.1:0-1420 GCA_964443035.1 uncultured Tangfeifania sp. | reverse complement strand
GGATAAAACGCGGCAAATGAAAACCAGTAGCCCATCATTTGAGGTACGGTTTCGAGTTGTTCGCCTGCGCGCGGACCACTTACTCCCCTTCCGGATACATCCCAGTCAGTTCCTTCATTATCGGTAAGAACAACCGGAAGGTTATTCTGAACAGCTTCAAAATTTAATTCGGTTCCGTTGGCCAGCGTACGTTTAAATGCCACCATAAAATTGGCATCGGAGTTGCTGACTACCACCAGTTTTTCACTTTGAAAACTATCTTCGGTTACTTTATTTCCCGAAAATGTATCATCGAAAGTGTACGCTTTGGCCTTGCCGCCGAATATTACTCCGAGCACCCGCTCTTTGGGATGCAAACGCGGATCGGAGTTGCTTACCGGGAAAATCAGGTTTTCACTGGTTTTGTAACTTCCGTAAGGATACCTGCCGTAATTCCGGTTATATCCGGTTTCGGTAGTCACCACTTTTGTGGAGGGGTACATTTGCCGCCAGGTTTTCCAGGTGGTTTCAATCAGGTTATACGTTTTGGCCTTTTCTCCGATTAAATGACCGTTTACCGATTTGTTCAGAAGCTGCGACCAGTTGCTGTTGGTTTGCCTGTCGTACGGAATAATATTGGAATTGTACAATAAACCGGAAACCCCGAATGTGGTTTCTTTGCCGTCCAAAATCCGGTCCCAGCCAATTCCGGTTCCCGTTAGCGGGCAGTAAATTACTGCCAGCGAATGGTTTTCAGTGTTATCATTAATTATTTCATGCCAGTCGAGAATGGCATGCGGGTAAGCGCGAATGTCATTGCCGTCGACGAATCCCAGCACCAAATCATTATCATCCAAATAATTAATTTCGTCTGCATTCTCAAAAACAGGAGTGCTGATTGCCGGGATTCCGTCTTTTCCGGGGCCTCCGTCTCTAATCTCATTCTCTGGAATCAACCACTCACCGTCCTGATTATTGTTCTGGCCGTCGCCCGGGTTTCCATTGGGATTTGAAATATCCTCACTGCATCCGGCAAGAAAAATGATACTTGTAACTATTAGTATTCCAATTGTTTTCATGACTTTTCTATTTTAATTGATTATTATATCATTTCCTTTAAAAGGAATATTAAAGAGCAGGGCCGCAGTAAATTTGTAAGAAGTTGTAAGCTGTGTGCCTTCTAATTTCCGGTAAAGCGGAATATCTCCCGAAAGCCGTAACGACCAGTTGGGCGTCAGAAAAATATTTAATCCCGGAATGGCAGTTACCCATTTTCCGCCCGAGGAAGGAAGAATGCCTCCGTCAATCCGGTCTTCTGTCTGACTCCGGTACCGCACAAAAGTGAACAGATCCACCGGTCGGGTCAAGAAAAGGCTGTAATTCAGTCCCAGGTTAAACTGAAATTCATTGCCGAAACGGTAGGTTTGTGAGCCGTTGTAGT
>CAYUBV010000654.1:0-1421 GCA_964443035.1 uncultured Tangfeifania sp. | reverse complement strand
TGTGTGAGAAGCGGGAGTAAGTAACTTCAGATAATCAGGAACCACCTCCCTCCGCTAACGCGGAGTACTCCCCGTCTGCCTGCGTAGCCGGGCAGGCTCCTAACCAAGACGTAAGAGATTGGTTAGGAGGAGAAATTTCGTGTCTTGAATTAGTTTTGGAATTCAAAATAAAATAGCAGCACGAAAATTTCCCCTCCTGATAAAATCCGTTTACACCTTATGGTTCCCCCATTTTGGGGGAAATGCCAGCGTAAGGAATGTGGGTGGAAGGCAAAGGGGGCTGAAAGAAGGGGTCATCCGGCCAGGGATACCTGGTAGGCCGGATGGGGGTGGTTTTAGAAAAGCACAATGAAGAAAAGAACCACCTCCCTCCGCCAAAGCGGAGTACTTCCCGGTTTCCCGGGACAGGCTCTCCTGGTCAAAATGTAATTTCAAGAGTTGTAAAATTTGGACTCACGTTGTTATCACCCGTTCTTATTTTAACCGATTATCCCTCGATTTTATTTATTGGTATAATTATTGTATATTTAGCACTCAATCCTAAATTTATATTTACTTTAAAAATTTTCAGTAAGTTTTTACTGAAATTCACTTTAAATAGTGAGAACAATAAAATTTGTCATTTCTGTATTACAAATGCGGAAGTCCCAAATAAATAAAAGTTATTGTTAAAAGTTAATTAATCAGAAGGGTTTAAAATTTAAGAAAAATGAGAAATACGATGTATGATAAGAAGAATGCAAATTTTAAATCACCCGATTTAGAAAAATTGCAGCCAGTGGTTATTGATTGGAAAACAAAGATTTATATAGCAGTCGGGGCTGATCCGGAAAAAGCGCGGGAACGTTATTTCGCACGGCTGGAGGAAAAAAAGTAATAATCGTTTTTCGGGTTGTTTAAATTCCTTATTTTTCAAACAGCTTTTCCAGATTATATGCAGCAAAAGGTCCTTTTGATGCAGGCACATTGTTCATGCTGACATGCAATGTTTTGCGAAGGTTCAAACAGAACGCACTGTGGATTCTGATTGCGTCTCCTGGCCTTGTGCATGGCGGGTTTTAAATTTTCGAGATTGAATTGTCCGTAATTTCTCCGTGCTTCGTTTAACAACAGCGACAGCCGGAGATCATTTTCCGGGCTTTCAAACATTCCGGATGAATAAAAGTAATTTGTAGCCGCCAAAACTTCTTTGTTTCCTTCGCGGATACCAAAGTTATCCTGGCCGAGTTCCAGCACAATTACTTCTGAGCTGTCGGCACACATTACATTTACCGGGATGATGTGTTTTTGTGCCGTCAGATAACCGGTCATCTCGCGGGCAGAATTTGACTTTTCGTCCACTCTTCGTTAAAAACAGTATTAAATTCAGAATAAACAGAGCAACCGGCGAAAAGTCCGGCACCCCAGAGGATGAGTAAGAA
>CAYUBV010000653.1:0-1430 GCA_964443035.1 uncultured Tangfeifania sp. | reverse complement strand
CAAACTTGAAAATCGCTCAATTTAGGGTAAAGCATGGTATGAGGAACTGGAAGAAACTGCCCGGGCTTATTTTGAAAAACAGCAAACCGGGTAGGTAAGCGCTTTGTTATAAGAAAAATATCAGGGGCTTTAAATATTTTTTAAGAGCGTTGCGGCATCTCCTTCATAGGTATTCATTCGGGAGTTGCTGACGATTTCTTTGATGCGTTCATGCGATTGATCTTCCAAAGCCATAACTTTATCCTTGCCCAGATGTTCCATTTGGTTGATTACGTAGGCAATGGATAAATTATCAGCATCCTGAGCCGGCTGATAGGCCCTTTCTTCGGTATTCGGGCTTATGGTTTCGGATAAAATGTTGCATTCCACAAGTTCATAAAGGATGTTACGAACCAGGAGGATGGGGATCTTGAGCTGTGAGCTGATTTCTTCAGCCGTTAATGGGCCTTCCGCTTTTGTGAACTGCTTTACCAGAAGATGAGTGATGATCAGGGCAATTGTTTTTTTGCTGTACAGGCTGATGTTTTCTACATGCGATTCAAATTCATATTGTTTTACATTTTGGTGGGAGAAAGAGAGTTCTGCACCAAACATAACAATAAGCCAGCTTATCTGGAGCCATACAATAAAGAGGGGCAGCACGGCGAAACTTCCATATATGGCATTATATCTGGATACGCCAACCTGCAAGTTGATGTATAACCATTGAACCAAAACAAACGCGGTTCCTGCGACAATACCTCCTATTAATGCCGATTTAAAGCTGACCCTGTCATTGGGCATAAACATGTACAAAAAGGTAAACATAAGCCACATAACAAAATATGGGGTCAGACGCACAAGAAAAGAAATGACAGGGGCAATGAAACCAAGAAGTTCAATTTCGGTTGTGATTTCTTCTATATGGGTGGTGATAAATACTGTTGCGCTGCTGGATATAATGAAAAGGATCGGCGCTATGAGCATGATGGATAGATAATCGCTGAATTTCCTGAACAAGCTCCTTGATCTTTTTATTTGCCATATGGTATTGAATGAGCTCTCGATATTGGAAACAACTTTAAGCACCGACCAAAAAAGTATTGCCAAACCTATGCCGGCAACAATCCCTCCTTTCGTATTATCAAGGAAGGAATTGGCAAACTGGATAATCCAGTCGAGTACTTCCTGCTGGCCTTTGAAATTTTCATATAGTTGTTGTTCCAGGTATTGTTTCAGACCAAAGCCCTTGGCGATGCCAAAAGCCAGTGCAGCCATCGGTACTACGGCCAAAAGGGTGTATACCGTAAGGGCTGAGGCCCGAAGTCCGATTATATCTTCCCGGGATCCTCTTACCGTCAGGACAAGGGTCCTCAGAAGCCTCAGCCCAAACCTGAGCCTGGTGGTTTGTTTGGCAAGCGGCAAGTTCCATAAAGTGTCGGTAAAGAAGG
>CAYUBV010000652.1:0-1433 GCA_964443035.1 uncultured Tangfeifania sp. | reverse complement strand
CAGTTTTTCCATAATTTCAATCATTATTACTATGTTGAACAGATCCCGAATCGCTCCCAATGGGATAAATTCGCTTTCGGGATTTTGGTTGACTAAAAAATTTCACTTCGTTATTCCTCGTGAAATTTAAGTCAAACAAAAAAGGCCTGCCTTTACCGGCAAGCCTTTTTGTTTTTTATCATTTAAAACGAAACAAAACAACATCAGCCTACCACTTTTGGTAAATATTGTGATGTCCGTGATGTCCGTGTCCGTAATTCATATCGTAATATTTTTGTGCAAGTATAGCGATTAATTCGAATTCATGCAATGCAAGTGAATTTTCATGTTTGTTTGTTAAAAATTATTTCACAAATATATTTTGAAAATGCAATCGATTGCATATATTTGACCCAAAATTTAAATCATGAAAAATCTTTTTGTTACATTTCTTGCCATCGTTACCGTTATATCTGTTTCTGTAGCTCAATCTCCGGAAAATGAAAATCTTTTTGAAGATACGTACATCAAAAAAACGATGAAACGGGCACTCGACTGGCAGTTGCATCATCCGAAGCATAAACTTTATGACTGGACCAACGGGGCATTTTATGCCGGTGTTTTTGCTGCTTATGAAACACTTGAAAATGAAAATATCTATAATGCTGTTAAAGCGATGGGTGAATCTACGGAATGGAAACCCGGGCCACGGCTCCACCATGCCGATGACCATGCTATCTGTCAAACCTATATCGACATGTACCGGATTTCGGATGATCGGAAAATGATTCAGCCATTTATTGAGACCATGGATGAGTTTATGGCCACGCCATATGAAACCGGTGGAATCAGGAAAATTACCTGGTGGTGGTGCGATGCGCTTTTTATGGGACCACCTGCTTTTGTGAAGCTGGGTGTTACGCTTGATGAGAAAAAATATATTGAACTAAGTGACAAGCTTTTTAAAGAGACCTATGATTTACTTTACGATCAGGAGGAACATCTCTACGCCCGTGACATTAACTACAAAATTGATGAACCCGGAATTGAACCCCGAACGGAAGCGAATGGAGAAAAAATATTCTGGTCGCGCGGAAATGGCTGGGTTATGGGCGGTCTGGTGCGGTTGCTGGATGAATTACCCGGTGACTGGCCGACACGCGATTTTTACATTCAGAATTATAAAGAGATGGCTGCAAAAATTGCCTCGTTGCAACAGGATGATGGTTTGTGGCGTGCCAGTCTGCTCGATCCGGATTCTTATCCCGGAGGTGAAGCCAGTGGCTCAGGATTTTACACGTATGCGCTGGCGTGGGGAATCAATAATGGAGTTCTCGATAAAGAAAAATATTTACCGGTGGTGAAGAAAGCCTGGGTTGGCTTGAATTCCCTGATTCAGCCCGACGGAAGAGTGGGCTGGGTGCAACCCATTGGCGCCGACCCGCGTAAAAACT
>CAYUBV010000651.1:0-1438 GCA_964443035.1 uncultured Tangfeifania sp. | reverse complement strand
TTTATGCTGCCAAAATTGTAAATTTTTTCGACAAATGGTAACCTGCTCCTTCCCGTATGTTATAAATTACAGGAAAAAATGATTGCATTTGTTGAAAGGTTTAACACCGGCTAATTCAACTCAACCTTAAAGACAGTTGCCATCTCATCCACGGTTTTTCCGGGAGTAGTCACTTTCAGGCCATCGTCTGTCAACTGGTATTCAATTTTTTCGTCACTCCCCAACAGCGTAACATTTTTAATTTCGCGGGCATCTTTCCATTCTTCTTCTGAAAAGGATTCAAAAAGAACTTCCGATGTATTTCCGGGCCAGCCCAACAATGTGGCATAAATGGCATCTCCCCTGGTGGTATAACGAATGTCCTTTGCCGAGTATTTTAATTTCAGGAATTCCTCCCGGTTTCTGAAATGGCCTTCCGGTTCTTTGGTAGGTCCTTCGCCATAGGTGTACCACGGGCGGGTTTCATAGATCGCTTCCCCGTATTTATCTAACCACTCCCCCATTTTCAGCAATACTTCCTTTTGATCATCAGGAATGGTTCCATCGGCTTTGGGGGAAATATTCAAAAGCAGCACACCGTTTTTACTCACAATGTCAATAAGCACATGCAACACATCGACGGCGGGTTTTATCTGCAGATTTTCGGTATAACTCCAGCTACCGGTACTAACCGTTTCATCCGTCATCCACGCTTTTTCTTCCAGGCGGTTTTTGCGCGATTTCTCCAAATCATCCACACTCACCTCCAGCGGTAAATCGTCTTGTTTTCTCACAATGACCACCTCTTTTCCCTGTTTATCGGCCTCATTCAGGTAGTAGGCGCAAAACTTCTGCTGGTAAGCTTCAGGAATCTGGTCGAGCCACGAGTCGAACCACATAATGTCAGGCTGGTATTTATCGATCACTTCCTTCAGCTTTCCGAACCATACCTCTTCCAGCCATTTTTCTTCCGGTAGATTTCCATAGAGGTAATTCAGTTCCGGATCATCAAGCGCGGGCGGCATCCCTTCAAACAACGGGTAGTGGCTGTTGCTGAAAGCCCTTTGTATATTCTCCTTATTATTTTCGATTTCCTCCTGCTCTTTTCCCTTGTAGCGTTGTAAATGTTTGGCATGGTGAAAAGTGGTGATAAGTTTCATCCCGTTTGCCCTGAATGCTTTTTCCAGTTCGCCGGTAATATCTTGTTTCGGTCCTTTATCGCCCGCGTTCCATGGTGTCATTTCACTATCCCACATCGAAAAGCCATCGTGGTGTTCGGCTACCGGGCCGGCAAAACGGGCGCCGGCTTTTTTAAACAAATCAGCCCATTCAGCGGCATTGAAATTTTCAGCTTTAAACATCGGAACAAAATCGTGGTACCCAAATTCTGAAGGATGCCCATAATTTTCCAGATGATGTTTATACTCTTTTGAACCTTCAAAATGCATCCGGCGCGGAT
>CAYUBV010000650.1:0-1438 GCA_964443035.1 uncultured Tangfeifania sp. | reverse complement strand
ATGGGCTCCGACGGAAGCAGCGGAATCCGGGCCATAAAAGAAAAAAACGGAATAGTTCTGGTACAGGAACCTGAAACGGCTAAATTTGACAGTATGCCGCGAAGTGCTATCGAATCCAGGCTGGTGGATATAGTGGCTCCACCTGAAAAACTGGCTCCGGAACTTATTCATTTCCTTAAACATATCCCTGTAGTTAAATCAAGCCTGAATAATGAAGTAACGGATAAAAGCGCGTTGGAGAAAATTATTATTTTACTGCGAACACATACCGGCAATGATTTTTCGCTGTATAAAAAGAATACGATCTATCGTCGCATCGAAAGACGAATGGGCGTCCATAAAATTGATGGAGTATTTTCGTATGTTCACTTTTTGCAGGAAAATCCAAAGGAAGTGCATATCCTGTTTAAAGAACTGATGATTGGAGTAACCAATTTTTTTCGCGATGCACCGGTTTGGGAAAAACTGAAAGAAAAAGCAATTCCCGAACTGATTAAAAAAATGAAACCCAATTCGCAACTGAGGGTCTGGGTACCTGGCTGTTCTACAGGCGAGGAAGCCTATTCGCTGGCCATTGTTTTTAGGGAAACGCTGGAAAAAATTAATCCGAACGCAGGAATATCATTACAGGTTTTTGCTTCCGATATCGATAGCGATGCTATTGATATTGCCCGCAAGGGAATGTTTCCGCATAATATTGCCACCGATGTGACGCCCAAAAGGCTGAGCCGTTTCTTTACCAAAACAGAGGATGCATATATTATCAATACAGAAATCAGGGAAATGATTGTATTTGCACAACATAACATTATTATGCATCCGCCTTTTTCCAATTTAGATATTATCTCATGCCGGAACCTGCTTATATATATGGATCCCGAATTACAACGAAAATTACTCGGACTGTTTTACTACAGCCTTAACCCGGAAGGAATTTTGATGCTTGGAACTTCCGAGACATTAGGGGTTCAAAGCAATCTTTTTACGCCGGTTGATTCGGCCCTGAAGATTTTTAAAAAATCTGATGCCAACTTAAACCCGCAATTAAACGATTTCCCTTCTTCATTCACCCGGCCCAAACCGGATAACGTTGAAATCACTGAATCTGACAAACCAATGCCAAACATTCAAACACTTGCCGATCAACTGCTGCTGCGGCAATTTTCGCCTGCCGGGGTTCTGGTAAACGAGAACGGCGATATAATATACATAAGCGGACGTACGGGAAAATACCTGGAGCCTGCTGTGGGAAAGGCAAACCTGAATATTTTTGGTATGCTGCGGCCGGGTTTTGAAAACGATTTTGCCATTGCATTTCGCAAAGCGATAACAAAAAAAGAGGCAGTGGTATTGCACCATGTTAAATTAGACACAAACGGAGACACAATCACTTTAAATGTGAACATTCAGTGGATTCATAAGCCGGAACCTTTATATG
>CAYUBV010000649.1:0-1443 GCA_964443035.1 uncultured Tangfeifania sp. | reverse complement strand
GACTGGGTGATGAGCAACGACGGTGAGAACGAAGATTTTTCGTGGGACCCGATCTGGTGGGTCAATACAACAACCACTGAAAATGGCTGGAATGCCGAAATGCGCATTCCCCTCACTCAATTACGTTTCCGCGAAGGTGAGGAACAAATCTGGGGGTTGCAGGTTTTCAGAACTGTTTTCCGGAAAGAGGAACTTTCTACCTGGCAACACATGAAACGCGACGCTTCCGGCATGGTTTCGCAGTTTGGAACCATGAACGGCCTGAAAAATATTCAGCCTAAAAAAACACTCGATGTAATGCCTTATGTTGTGGCGCGCACAGAGCGTTTTGAGAAGAATCCGGATAATCCTTTCCGAAAAGACGGAAAAAGCAGTGACTTAAATGCCGGCCTCGATGCAAAAATCGGGCTCACCAACTACCTCACCCTCGACCTTACCATTAATCCCGATTTCGGACAGGTTGAAGCCGACCCGTCGGAAGTCAACCTTTCAACCCATGAAACATTTTTTGAAGAAAAACGGCCTTTTTTCATTGAAGGGAAAAACATTCTGAAATATAAACTGATGTTCGGTGATGGCGACCTGGCTTACGACGGATTGTTTTATTCACGCAGAATTGGACGTCAGCCTCATTATTCGCCGGATTTGGAAGATGGTGAATATGCCAGAGTACCTGAATTTACGAGCATTCTTGGAGCAGCAAAAGTCACCGGAAAAACCCCGGATGGCTGGTCGGTGGGTGTGCTCGAAAGTGTAACCGCCGAAGAACATGCCGAAATCAGGGGAATTGGAAGCAGCCGTGAACAAACCGTAGAGCCTTTAACCAATTACTTTGTTTCACGCATTCAAAAAGATTTTAACGACGGAAATACCTACCTCGGTGGAATGTTTACGGCCGTGAACCGTAATATTGATGACGAACGACTGGATTTTCTGCACACAAGTGCCTATTCCGGCGGAATTGATTTCACACACAAATGGAACAACAAAACATGGGCGCTGGATGCCGGCTGGTATTTCAGCAATGTAAACGGCAGCAAAGAAGCGATTAAAAATACACAGGAATCCTACCTCCGGACTTTCCAGCGACCTGATATTGATTATGTAAATTACGACACCACCCGCACCTCATTAACCGGACAGGGAGGAAAAATTTTTGCAGGAAAAATGGGCGGCAATCTGAAATTTATGGGTGGAGTAGCGTGGAAATCGCCCGAACTGGAAGTAAACGATATTGGTTACGCACAGCAGGTGGACAACGTTTTCCAGGTTTTTTGGCTGGGCTACCGCATTTACGAACCTTTTTCGGTTTTTCGCGATATCAGTATAAACCTGAATCAGTGGACACAATTCGATTTTGGAGGGAATTTAACAGCACCGGGAGGAAATATTAACTGGTTTGCAAATTTTAAAAACTACTGGAATACCTTTGGAAATGTTAAT
>CAYUBV010000648.1:0-1455 GCA_964443035.1 uncultured Tangfeifania sp. | reverse complement strand
TAACTGGTACAGCAAAAAATCCGGAATCCGGAAAGCTGTATTAATTCAATTCAAATATTTTGGAATACGTCTCACCGCCATTCAGTTTGGCCGTAAGTACAAATTCCGTTTCTCCGTCGTCAATTAAGGGGGTTAAATCAAATCTGTATTCGCGGGTTATCAAAGCTTTACACAAATCACCTTTTGAATCGTGCCTGATTTCGAAAGTCGGGATATCGTTGCTGCCCGGATTCCACTGATGCATGTAAGCCAAATCAACAGTTTGCTCTTTGCAGCCACCGCTGTACGAAATTTTCAGTTGCAGGCAATTGTCGTCGACAAAAGCTTCGTGCAGGAAAATGGGATCGTGGGCCAGACTGTCGTAATTGCTGAAATCCAAATCGACCCACGGGGCACAACTCAATTCTTCAACAAAGGAAATATCGCATGGAGTCCCGCGGTCACAGCTTGGTATCACATTTTCAATTTCGCGGTATTCCACCAAAACCCGCTGCCCGTGTACAAAATTAAATTCATCAGGGAAATGCAAAGGTTGTATTCGTTGTCCGTTGTCTAATTCGATAACAAAGCTGCAGTTTCCGGCACCGGCATAATCTACCACAACACCTGTTTCCTGGTAAGAAGGTTCTTCCTCTTTCTGGCAGCCGGCAAATGCGACTGCCACTAACAAAAAGAATATAATTGCTCGTTTCATGGCTTTCTGTTTAATTACTATAACGTTGGTGTATGGCCATTTAGTCTGATGGAGAAACTTTTATTCATTGTATTCCGGGTTCTGTACTTCACCCATAAACAGAATCACATCCGTATCGTTTTCGGTGATGGCAAACACAAATGGTTTGTTCACAAAAAACGGAACGGTTGGCGGCTCATTTCCAATGCTTGTTGTGGTAAACGTGATGGAAGTAACTGCCGCAGCTTCGGTGCCGGTTTCGTTTACATCGATAAACGATTTGTGTTTCACCGCGCTGATATACAATTCGGTATCAGATATTTTAGAAAAGTCGGCCACTTCAGGGACAAATGCTTTTTTCATGCCCATTTTTTTCAGTAAATCATTTAAGCCGGCTTCAAAAGCAAACTTAAACCGCGGCATTGTAATGTTTACGCGGTCCGTGGGTACGAATTCGTTTATCCACTTTTTCCAGTTGGCGGCCGAAAGTTCATCGATAACATCCTGCGAATTGTTTTCGCTGACAGGCAGAAAAACCACCATGTTGTACTGGCCGTTTCCGTAAGGCATTTTTATGGCTTTGAACAAACCGTTTGCGGTGTAATCCAGTTTTTCAAGTTTGTTCATCATCGGAACTTCGATGGTGGAACCGTCCGGTTTATTAAAAGTACGTTCGTGCGTACCCTCCTCGTCAAATTTATTCGACCAGATGCCGTTAAAATAAATAGCGTTTAAAAGCACCATCCGGTCGAGCGGATCCAGTTTTTCGATGATTTTTGTGA
>CAYUBV010000647.1:0-1458 GCA_964443035.1 uncultured Tangfeifania sp. | reverse complement strand
TGCAGAACCTGGAGTTTATCAGTGAAAAGGCATTATTTCCGGAACCGGAATATATCTTCAAGAACATCATCACCCAGGAAGTGGCTTACAGCAGCCTGCTGCAGAACCGGCGGCGTGAGATCCACGGCAGAATAGGGCAGGCGTTTGAAAAGATGTACCCGGATCAACTGGATGCCTTTTTCGAAATCCTGGCCTTCCACTTTTCCAAGAGTGAACTCAAGGCCAAAGCTGTCCACTATCTTAAGGCCTCAGGCGATAAGGCCATGAGCAACCATGCGGCATTTGAAGCCTTTGCATTCTACGGACATGCCATTGATATTCTTGAAAAACAGGATAACACCACCGACGGAACAAGACTTGAGATCCTCCATGCCACCATCGCCCCCATGATCATTCTCAACTTCCCAAAAGGCAGTCTAAAACGGCTGGAAGCAGGTACTGAAGTGTCAAGGCGCCTTCAGGACGAACTTAGCCTCATACGGTTCTATAGCAATACAGGATATATGCATTCGGTTCGCGGCCGGCACGACCTGGGAATGGAATTCTCGGAAAAAGCCTTTGACAGGGCAGTCCAGATCAACGATATCTCAGCCATGGCCCAAACCTCGCCCGACCTCTGTCTGGCCAACATATCTGCGGGCCGATTCGAAAGGGTGATCGACGTTGCGGAGCTGATGATCCATGCCATAGAAAAGGCGGACAGGAAAACGGATAATTTTGGAGGCCCGGCTATTGTCTATCCGAGCTTCTTCGCCATATCCGGCTATAGCAAGGCCCTTTTAGGGGATTTTAGCGCCGGACTTGCGGACTGTCACACCGGCCTTGCCAAAGCCACTGAAACAAAGAGTCTTTTCACCACCAGTGTATGCCGGCTTTATACCGGGTATCTTCATCAGGCCCGGGGAGACTGGGAGGAATCATCAGCGATTTTTGCCCAATGCCTTGAGGATATGGGCAACATCAAATTCACCCAGATCCAGGCCAGCGCCAAGGCAGGCTTAGGGCTTTCCCTGGCTTACACCGGCAATCCCGGGAAAGGCGGATCCCTGTGCCGGGAGGCAGGAATACTTTTTAAAGACGGGGGAGTCAAATGGGATATCTCCAACTTCCTTCTGGCCCAGGGGATCTGCGCGTTTATGTCCAGTGATTTGTTCACGGCAACAGACTTGGTTGACCTGGCCCTAACATCCGCCGTAAAAAGCCGGGACACCTATTCCCATGCCAGAACACTGATCTGGTCAGGACGGCTGGCAGCCGGAGCTGGCCGGCTCAACAACGCCAGACAGCAGATCCGCGAAGGAATGGGTATCCTGAAAGCGCTGAACGTCAAGCCGGACCTCGCACTGGCCATTTTTTTCATGGGGGAACTGTATCTGGCATCGGATCAACCGGAAAAAGCAGGCAATCAATTCAAAACGGCTGAAAAAATGTTCTCAGGAATGGGCATGGTCTACTGGC
>CAYUBV010000646.1:0-1464 GCA_964443035.1 uncultured Tangfeifania sp. | reverse complement strand
AGTTTTCGGGAAAAGAGATTACCGCAATAATTGAAAAAGCCCGCTTTGAGATGCGCAGTGAAGTGGACAAACAATTTGATCTGGAACAATTCGCCAGAGATAACAACATCGGCTACTCCTACTTCCGCCGGATGTTTAAAAATTTTACCGGCATTTCACCCCGGCAATATTTTCTGCAGTTAAAAATTATGCGTGCACGCGAGCTTTTACTGACAACCGACAAAAGTATCAAGGAAATCAGCTACCAGCTCGGTTTTGATTCCATCTATTATTTCAGCCGCTTTTTCAAACAGAAAACCGGAATGAGCCCGTCGAAGTTCAGGAAATGAACTTTTATATAAATGTATCATTAAAATGACTTTAAATGGTTTATTTAAAATCAGTATATTTGAAAAAAAAGCATGCCAACAATATTAAGAGCAAAAGGTTATCGCTTTTTCTTTTATGTAAATGATCATTCACCACCTCATATTCATGTGGAAAAAGAAAAAGCAACTGCTAAATTTGATTTGGAAAGTGCTGAACTAATTAAATCAAAAAGGTTTAACGCAGGAGAATTAAACGAGATAAGGAAATTGGTGATTGAGAATTCAAAATTATTTAAAATAAAGTGGAATGAAAACTTTGCAAATAACTAAGTCAGCAAATGCTGTAAATATATGGTTCGATGATCTTAGAATGTACTTGACATTAAGTGACGGACGGGAATTATCTGTTCCGATGGAATGGTTTCCAACACTCAGAGACGCGACTCCGGAACAAAGACATAGCTGGAGGTTTATCGGTGATGGAGAAGGTATCCACTGGGAAGATCTGGATGAAGACATTTTAGTAGAGGGGTTGTTATAGAACACGGTTTTACTTATCTGCACCCATTACTAGAGGCAGATGTTTTCCGCCAAACGGTTCTCCTTTAAAATTGGAGAAAAGTTCAATATTTTTAAAGCCTGTTTTGGTGAGTATTTTTTTGAGTTCTTCACTGCGAAGTGCCAGCAGCGGAGTTTCATTGCTGACTGTTTTTCCTTCTTTTTTCAACTCGAGTTGCGTTTGAAATTTCACGATTGGATTATCTTCTTCAAAAATATAGCTGCGGTTAAACCGGATATTCTCGGTTTCAATCAATGGCAGTTCAACCATCTTTTCATTTAGAATATAATCGTAATTCAAAATCTGCAGTAAAAATTTTCCATTGGGTTTTAAAACGTGCCAAACTCCTTCCATCATATTTTGAATGAGTTCAGCAGAAGTAAGGTGCACCAGCGTATTCCCAAAACACAGCACCACATCAAAGAATTCCTGCTGAAAATCGCTTGTCAGTTTCAGCATGTCTCCCACCTGGAAATGCAAATCGGGATGTATTTGCGAACGTTTTGCCTGTGCAATTAAATCGGGATTCAAATCAATTCCAGTAACTTCAGCTCCATTTTTTGCAAGTTGATAAGCCAACTCCCCGGAAGCGCAACC
>CAYUBV010000645.1:0-1467 GCA_964443035.1 uncultured Tangfeifania sp. | reverse complement strand
ATGAAAGCGAACAAATGTACCGCTCCCTGATTGAAAATTCCAGCGATGCCATTTATCTGCTCTTTAACCGCAAATTTGAAGTAATAAATAACAAGTTTGTTCGGATGTTTGGCTATGATTTTGAGGAGGTTAATCAGCCC
Organism: uncultured Tangfeifania sp.; assembly: GCA_964443035.1. Lineage (GTDB taxonomy): Bacteria > Bacteroidota > Bacteroidia > Bacteroidales > Prolixibacteraceae > Tangfeifania. Next base: position 1,327 of record CAYUBV010000645.1, on the reverse strand, counting down.
GGGTTCGATTTTATTCAGATTGTTGCCCCTGAATGCAGGCCATTAATCGAAGAACGCATTAAAAAAGTTTACAGCGGAGAAGTAGTAAGCAACCGTTATGAATTTACCGCAATTGCCAAAAACGGCGACAGAAAGGAAATAGAAGCCTCGGTTTCATATATTGATTTTAAAGGCGCTGTAGCTACACAGGGGATTTTACGCGACATTACCGAGCGAAAAAAGATGATTGAAGACCTTGTGGAAGCCAAAGAACACGCCGAAGAGAGCGACAGGCTGAAATCAGCTTTTCTGGCCAACATGAGCCATGAAATAAGAACTCCGATGAATGGAATTCTCGGATTTACAGATTTGCTGAAACAGCCCAAACTTACTGGTGCCGAGAAAGATCAGTATGTGGAGATAATACAGAAAAGTGGAAAACGGATGCTCAATACCATTAATGATTTAATCGATATTTCGAAAATTGAATCAGGTACAATGGAAATCGATCTGTCGGTAGTAAATATCAATGAGCAAATTGATTATTTCTACAATTTTTTCAAGCCCGAGGCAGAAGCAAAGGGGTTTACATTTACAGTAAACAAAGCATTGGATAACCACGAAGTGAATATTGAGACCGATAAGGAAAAGCTGAATGCCGCGCTTTCAAACCTTATAAAAAATGCCATAAAATACACCGACAAAGGGAGCATAGAATTTGGGTACAAAGCTGATGACGGGAATATCGGGTTTTTTGTAAAAGACACCGGAATCGGCATTGAAAAAGAAAGACAAAAAGCTGTTTTCGAACGTTTTATTCAGGCCGACACCAGTTTGACAAAACCATACGAAGGCGCAGGTTTGGGACTTTCAATCGCCAAAGGTTACATTGAAAATCTGGGAGGTGAAATCTGGGTTGAATCTGAAAAAGATAAAGGCTCAACTTTTTATTTTACCATTCCGTTCAACGAAAAACCGGACAAAACGGTTGAAGAAAAAGCATCTGAAACATCAAGTCCAATAGATGAAATACTTAGGCAGCTCACAATTTTGATTGCGGAGGACGAAGAAGTTGGAAGGATGTATCTTACTGAATTAATAGGAAATAAATGCAAAGAAATATTGCTTGCTGAAAATGGAAAGGAAGCAGTGGAACTTTACAAAAAACATCCTGAAATTGATCTTGTCCTGATGGACATCAAAATGCCGGTGATGGATGGTTATTCGGCATCGATGAAAATTAAGGAAATGAACAGTGATGCACTGATTATTGCACAAACGGCTTATGCGCTGGCCGGTGACAGGGAAAAAGCGCTCGCTGCCGGTTGCAAAGATTACCTCTCAAAGC
>CAYUBV010000644.1:0-1470 GCA_964443035.1 uncultured Tangfeifania sp. | reverse complement strand
ACATAAATGTCCTGGCGGATAAACCAGTCGTTGCCGGCTTTTTTGTTTCCGCGAACAAACGGAAATTCGCCGGGCAGGCTTTGAAGGAAATCGAGTCCTTCCAGATTTTCTTTACGGTAGTATGGCTGCACTTCAAATCCTTCGTAAGTCCTCCATACCAGTGCTTTGTTGTAGTCTTTTCCCTTTAAATCAGCATTGATTTTTGCCTCCCAGTCGGCTGTTGAAACCGGGGCAAAATCGGTGAAAAGCTTTTTATCTTTTTCTACCATGTTGAAAATTGTTTTATAAAAATTGGAGGTGCAAAATTAGTTGATTTAAAAGATTGAACATTAGAAATCATCAGTTTTCGGGTAATGTTAAGCCAATGTTTTAAAGAGGATTAAAAAACCTGTTTTAAGGCATAAAAATTTAAAAATCAAATCTTTGGTCATCTTCATAATTTCATTAAAGAATTCGGGGTAAATAAATTAACCTGTTTTAATTAACTAATTTTAACATATTAAACAACTTGTTCAAAATAAGTTATTTAGGTTTTATGTATTTGCTTTTGAATAAACTAATCATATATTTTTTAAACAAAATGATTGTTTAATCCTTTTAGTGTTTGTGTTAAACAAATATTGAAAATAATTAAACAATTCAGAAAACATTAAAAACAAATTTTAAAAGAAGAATTATGAAAACAAAAATGAATTTTATTCCGGGATTATTAATCCTTTTTTCGATTGTCTTTTTTGCAGGTTGTAACGACGATGAAGACGTTACACAAATGGACGAACAAAACATTGTGGAAGTTGCTGCTGATGCGGGAAGTTTCAGCATTTTAATTGAAGCAGCCCAAAAAGCGGGACTTGCTGAGTTCTTAAGTACAGAAAATAATCTGACGGTTTTTGCGCCCACCGACGCTGCTTTTGAAGAATTGCTGAGCGACCTTGGTCTGTCGTCGCTGGATGACATCCCCGTAGCAGATTTAACCAGTATTCTTACTTATCACGTTGTTGGCGCTAAAGTGATGTCGTCCGAATTAAGTACAGGATATGTTTCTACTTTATCGAGCTTCGATGATAATGGAATTACCATGTATGTTGAAGTTGAATCGGGTGTAATGATTAACAACTCAGTTTCAGTAACCACAGCCGATATTGAAGCCAGCAACGGAGTAATTCATGTGGTGGACAAAGTGATACTTCCTCCAACGGTTGTAAATATTGCGCTGGCAAACGACAATTTTACCACGCTCGTTCAGGCTGTAGTAAAAGCCGGGTTGGTTGATGCGCTGAGCAGCGAAGGTCCTTTTACGGTTTTTGCTCCCACCAACGATGCTTTTGACGTGCTGTTTACCCAGTTGGGTGTGTCAGGTGTTGATGATTTGACTGCCGAACAGCTTACACCGATTTTGTTGTACCACGTGGTACCCGGCAATGTAGTTTCAACTGAACTTACTTCAGGAGAAGTGGGAACATTGAACGG
>CAYUBV010000643.1:0-1471 GCA_964443035.1 uncultured Tangfeifania sp. | reverse complement strand
AAAATCGGAAAAACAATGAAGTGTCAGTGCGATTGAAGTTGTATGTTTTTTTGAACCGAATATCGAAATTTATTGAGCAGGTGGGCTTTGAGCCCACCAGCTCAACAGCGGAGTGTTCACCTGCTAACTTGAGGTCAATGGTGAATAGCCATCAACTTCAACCCCTAAACCTGCTCAGCGCACAGGTATATTTTTTCTCGCGGACGGGCCAGGCTGTCCAGATTTTTCGGCCGGCAAGCTGTCCGATGAAATAGCTGCCGAGCAGAAACGGCGCCAGCGACCATGTTAATTCCAGTCCGTGAAAATCGCGGATAAGGATAACGAGCGGCACCGGTGCATGGATGGCGAGAAACCAGCACGGCGAAAATTTTTGCAGTCCGCCGCGCAGGTAGCCAAACGGCAGGTTTACAATGATGGTGGCCAGGCAGGTATAGAAAATCCGCCACTCTAAGCTGAGCAGGTTGGTGAAAAACAGCGGTATGTGCGTTGAAAATATCATTGGGGGTCGTTTTTGTAATTTATCCAGTCAATTCCTTTTTTGAGCAGGCTGAGTGTTTTTTCTTCGAATCCTCCGGGCCCGGGTTGATAATTGTATTCCCATGCCGCAGTTGCCGGCAAACTCACCAGGATGGATTCGGTATTTCCACCTGACTCGAGGCCGAATTTTGTGCCGCGGTCGTGAATCAAATTAAATTCCACGTACCGGCCCCGGCGCAGTTGCTGCCATTTTTTTTCGCGTTCGGTGTATTGTTTACGGCCTATTTTGTTCATAAATTCAATATAAATTTCCGGGTATTTCTTGGCCAGCGCCACACAAAACCCGAATAACTTTTCCTGCTCTTTTTCGCTTTCCGGTTGTTGCCGGTCGAAAAAAATGCCGCCCACACCCCGCGTTTCTTCACGGTGGGTCAAATAAAAATAGTCGTCGGCCAACTTTTTAAATTCGGGGTAAAACCGTCTGTCATACAAATCGCAGGTCTCTTTCAGCGCCTGATGAAATCCGGCAGCTTCACGTGGAACAACAATGTGTGGCGTCAGGTCGATGCCGCCGCCAAACCACGAAACACCGCTGTCGGTGGTGAAATAGCGCACATTCATATGGATAATCGGCATCCAGGGATTTTCCGGATGCAGTATGGATGAAATACCAGTGGCAGCATATTGGGTTCCTTTTTCACCCAGAATTTTTTCCATGCGTTCGGAAAAATCACCCTTCACAAAAGAAAAGTTAACTGCTCCTTTTTCAATTACCGCACCGTTTTCCAATACAGAAGTTACGCCTTTTCCGGGGCTTTTCTGCCAGGCGTTATGACTGAATTTCCCTTTCCCGTCAGCTTTTTCCAACTGGCGGCAAATTTCCTGCTGAAGTTTGCTGAACGTGTCTGCTATTTCTTCAATCTTTTTCATTCGTGCATTCGTGGCTATCTCTCTATGTTTCGTTTCCAGTCGGTGGTTTTCACCCAGTCGGCCA
>CAYUBV010000642.1:0-1471 GCA_964443035.1 uncultured Tangfeifania sp. | reverse complement strand
GTTTGTGAAACAGCTCATAGTTCCAGTTATAATCAGAAAACCATTTTGGCAATTTTGTATTTACCGGGGTAAACAGGTACAAGGTTTCAGAACTCAATCTGAAATAGTGACTAAATCCCTGGAGGGATAATGCCGACAGTCCTCCAACATGAACCTTGGTTTTTGAGTGCATTTGTATGGCATTTAATGCCCCCTGCCATTCTACATGATCTCCTGGCTTCTTGTATGCACCCCTTCCCAATGCTTCTAACCAACCGCTCTTTAAATAATATTTCTTCAGGTCTTTTGAAATTCCTATTTCATTTAACCATGATGTAGTTACAATGTAACCTGGCTGTAGTACCTGAAAAAGAGTTCTTAATTTATATTCATTTTGCGTAGTCATACTACCCTTTTTGAAACAAAAATAATAATTATCATTCAAAACCGGAAAGCATCTTTATTAAAATGTATCTATTTTGGGTAGCATAGCTACCTTTATCAGATTTTATTTAATAAATGGCGAATTGGATATTTCAGGCTTTATATGCCTCTTCAAAAAGTAGGTATCCTCTTTTAAAGAAACTTTGGTGTTGCCTGGGCAAATGGAACAATCAAAATTACAGATGAATGCAAGTGAGCCGGATTGCCTGAACCATTAATTGAGAATGTATCCGGAGGAATCGAATCAGTGCTATGAAAATAAAAAACAGGAGTATGAAGACAAATCATACTCCTGCATAGTCAAATTGACCAAGTTGACCCGCCAGGGCTCGAACGATTATTTTATTAGTCTTGAAATTAGATGATTGTGTCAGTCAAATCTTATTGAGGTAGTAAAAAGGAAAGTTTACTTTGAAATTCTGTTTGCTATTTTATAATTATGCAGGTAAATTAGAGACTGTTTTAATCATGTATATGAGTTGGTAAACATTAAATTAAATAATTTTTAATATAACTATGAAGTTCAATTTTCGCGAAAGGATGTTTAAAATTTGGTACTGGTATGTGAATAAAGTTGATAAAAATGCAGATATTTTATTTATGAATTACGGATATAGTTTTGATCATCAGGAAATCCCACTGGATGAGCAAGACGAGCCTAACCGATATTCTATCCAGTTATATCATCATTTGACAGGTGCTACAGAGTTTAAGAATAAAGATATTGTGGAAATAGGTTGTGGCAGAGGGGGAGGATTGTTCTATATAACCAGGAATTTTTCACCTGCTACGGCTAAAGGGGTAGACCTGGATAAACAGGCTGTCGCGTTTTGTAACCGTCATTATTCGTTGAATGGTTTAATGTTTCTACACGGCGATGCACAGAATTTAAATCTGGAGAATAATTCCTGTGATGTAGTCATCAATGTTGAATCATCGCATCGTTACCCGGATACAAAAGCATTTCTGAAAGAAGTATCCCGTATTTTGCGTCCTGGCGGATATTTTTTATTTACAGATTTTCGACACGATTATGAAATAGAAGATA
>CAYUBV010000641.1:0-1472 GCA_964443035.1 uncultured Tangfeifania sp. | reverse complement strand
ATTTTTGCGATTTGATAATTATTTGTTTTTTGGAACTTGAATTATTGTAATTTTTTTTTAAACATGAACTGGAATCACTTACTTTCAACAAAGCGTTTGGGAATGGAGGACTGGAAAGCTTCTCCAAGGCCTGAAGACCGTTCACAATTTCAGCGCGATTACGACCGGATTATTTTTTCATCGCCGTTCCGGAGGATGCAAAACAAAACACAGGTTTTCCCGCTTCCTGAACATATTTTTGTTCACAACCGGCTGACGCACAGTTTGGAAGTGGCCAGTGTGGGGCGTTCCTTGGGAAATTTGCTGGCCGAGATTCTTACTGCTGAAAATCAGGAAAATCCGTTGGTTTCCGAAATTGGAACAATTGTTTCAACTGCCTGCCTGGCACACGATCTGGGAAATCCGCCTTTCGGTCACTCGGGAGAATCGGCCATTTCCGGGTTTTTTAAAAAAGGTAGCGGGGCAGAATATGAAAACCGCCTGACTAAAGGTGAATGGAAAGATTTTACACAGTTTGACGGAAATGCCAACGCCTTCCGGATTTTAACCCACCAGTTTAAAGGAAAACGCCCCGGTGGTTTTGCGCTGACTTATCCCACGCTGGCAAGCATTGTGAAATATCCGTTTGAATCGGTGCATACAACAAAATCGAAATTTGGGTATTTTCAATCGGAAAAGGAAGATTACATTAAAATTGCAACCGAACTTCAGATTCCGCAGTCTTCCCTAAAAGAAGGAGCTTTTCTGCGGCATCCGCTGGTGTTTTTGGTGGAAGCCGCCGACGATATCTGCTACCAGATTATGGATTTGGAAGATGCCTGTAAGCTGGGAATTCTGAGTTACGACCGGGTGAAAGAATTGTACCTCGGATTTTATGATCCGAAAGAAGATAAAAAATCGTTGACAAATATTGAAAATACCCTAAAAAAGGTAACCGATAAAAATGAACAAATTAGTTATTTGCGCGCCGGAGTAATTGGAAAACTGATTCAGGAAAGCATTCAGGTATTTTCTGAAAATTATGACGGAATTTTTGATGGCGCATTTAACCGCAGTTTGATTGGTTCGTTGCAAAAGCGGCAGTCGGATGCAATGGATGCTGTAAAAGAAGTTTCATTTTCAGAAGTTTATGCAAACCGCCCGGTAGTTGAAATTGAAATTGCAGGTTTTAAAATTATCGGTGCGTTGCTCGAAGAATTCGTCGGAGCAATTTTTAATCCGAATGAGCGCTATTCAGGAAAAATTCTGTCGCTCTTACCCGACCAGTACCAGCCGCAAACTGAAAATGATTACCAAAAAATACAGTCGGCTGTTGATTTTATTTCAGGAATGACCGATGTTTACGCACTCGATTTGTACCGGAAAATTAAGGGAATCAGTTTGCCGGGGGTGACTTGAAGAAGCTGGAAGTTGGAAGCACGAAGCTGGAAGTTGGAAGCACGAAGTTGGAAGTACGAAGGCCGTTCGCAGTT
>CAYUBV010000640.1:0-1473 GCA_964443035.1 uncultured Tangfeifania sp. | reverse complement strand
TCGGCTGGGTGATGCTGATTGTGAAGCCCAATTTTCTAACGGTAAATAATTGATTAATTTTGAAAATTTTTGAATTGAAAGGATAAATAATATGGCAAAAGAAAAAGTTAAAATAAGCTGGAAAGAGAAAATGGCGTTTTCTGCTGAAGTAAACGGACACGAAATAATGTTGGATGCCTCAGAAAAAGTAGGCGGCGAAAACCGTGGTCCGCGCCCCAAACCTTTAATGCTGGCGGCGCTGGCAGGTTGCACCGGAATGGATGTTGTTTCCATTCTGAAAAAAATGCGAGTGGAAGTGGAAGACTTTAACGTTTCGGTAGAAGGCGATCTGACGGAAGAGCACCCGAAACAGTTTTCAAAAATGCACGTAGTTTATGAATTTAAAGGAAAGGATCTGCCAATGGACAAACTCAAAAAAGCAGTGAGCCTTTCCGAAGAACGCTACTGCGGAGTGAGCGCCACTTACCGCCAGGCAATGAAAATTACATCAGAAATTAAAGTTTCAGAATAAAAAACAATTATATGTCTACAACTCTAATCGTTATACTGGCCGTTTTGGTCGTTTTAATCGGGCTCATTACATTTAATTTTTACCGGATGAAAAATGCCAAACCGGTTGAAGACAGTAAAAAAATCATTCAGCTCGGAAAGAAAAATTTTAAGCCTGCCATTCGCCGCGGAATTACGCTGGTCGATTTTTGGGCACCCTGGTGCGGACCCTGCAAAATGGTAGCTCCGGTACTGAATGACATTGCCGAGTCGGAAGACGATCTTACCATTGGAAAAGTAAATGTCGACAAACAACAATACCTCGCCAAAAAATTTAAAGTGCGCAACATTCCCACACTCATTGTTTTTCAGGATGGCGCTGAAGTAAAACGCATTGTTGGGGTGAAACCCAAAAAACATATTATGAAGCAGGTGGATGAGCTGCGGGCCTGAGGCAGCGAACAGATAATTTAAAGAGGGTGTCTCAAAAGTAATTTAGAACGTCATTCTGAACTTGTTTCAGAATCTAAACCTATTGAAATACAGACCCTGAAATAAATTCAGGGTGACGTTATTTGCAGATTATAGATTTTTGGGACACCCTCTTTGTATTTTATTTACCAGCTTCTTCCAGTGTTTTATTTACATCGAGTTTGAGTGAATTGATTTCCTCTCCCCAGTAAACCGTAGTGTGCGGGAATGGGATTTCAATGTTTTTCGCATCGAATGCTTCTTTCAGACGGCGACGGTATTCACGACCCACTGTCCATTGCTGGATAGGTTTGGTTTTTAAGCGTGCTTTAATCATAATGGCGCTGTCGCCAAACGAATCAAGGCCAAAAACTTCAATGGGTTCAATAATTGCCTTGCTGAAGTTTTCATCTTTCTGCAGTTTTTCACCCACTTCGTGCATAATTTTCATTACCTCATCCACATTTTCCTTGTAGGCAACACCAATGTCAAAAACCATGGCCGACCATTCGC
>CAYUBV010000639.1:0-1475 GCA_964443035.1 uncultured Tangfeifania sp. | reverse complement strand
CAGATGGATTTAAGCCAGGGAAACATGGTGCAAAATCCAAACTACGAATAGTAAATGTAAGATTAAAAAGCGCATTTTTTTCATAGGTTTGAATTAGTTAATTTCAAAAAGGTCTGTGGCTTGTCTGCAGGCCTTTTTTTCATTAATACCATCAAATAAATTAACAAAATATCTACTCAATATCCTCATTTTCTATTTCATAATCATATTTATAACCTCTCTTTGCTGGTTCGTTAAATATCCAGTAATCATCTACTTTATAAATATTTTACCTTCGGTGTTTTGTTTGTACACTTTTTCAAAATTTTATTGTGAGGTTCTTCGATGTCAAATTCATAATGTTTGCATCCATTAAAGATACGGGATCGCAACTTTAAAAAATCGGTGTCATTAAAACTATCAAGGCTATTTTTTTCATTTCCCTATCTTTTTATCTTACAGTTTCATCAACGCGTTCCAAAATGTCTCCGGGCTGACAATCCAAAGCCAAACAAATTGCGTCTAATGTCGAAAATCGAACGGCTTTCACTTTTCCCTGTTTTAAAATGGACAAATTTACTGTTGATACGCCAACTATTTCTGAGAGTTCTTTTAACTTCATTTTTCGTTTTGCCAACATGATATCTAAATTCACTACAATAGCCATAATCCCATATTTAAATTGTCAATGAACTTTCAATTTCATGGATTAAATCATCATAATTTTTTTCGTTTTTGCCCCATGAGTATATTTGGAACAAAGTTACCGAACAAAATTTCATAATTGTTTCATCTCCAATCGTATCAAAACTTATATACAGGTTTTCACCCCACGACTTCCAGGTGATAGTTGTAATGGCCAGAATTTCAAATTTTTCTTTATCGGCCTTAACCAATTTGAACTTTGAATCATTGATAACCTCAATTAGCTTTTCAAACATCAACTCTTTGGAAATGTCGAATTCCTTCTCGAAACGAACCTTGGAAGTAAGCAGATTAAATCGACTGGTAAAATAGTTTTTAAACAAAAGTGATTTTCGAATAAACAGATTGAATATAAAAAATCCCAAAATGATGAATATGGTAATCAATAAACCAGAATTTTCATGCTCTAAATGGTAACCGGTTAAAACCGGAATAAGAACAATTAATGCTAAAAAAACAAACCATATTGTAACGTCCTTTAGAGTTGGAGTATGTGTAATGTATTTCATAATAAAATAAATTAATGTTGCAGGCAAAGATAAAAATAAAACAATGTAAAACAAAAATAATTTAATGATAATCATTAATTTATTTATATTTAAAATAAATACACCCTCCCCTTCCTGACATAGATAATATCCTATTGAAAAGCCTTTGGCAAAATCTACGCCTTGCAACAAAAGCACGGATAATTCCATAGCTCCCACACGGGACAAATTTGTGCTGACATGGAAGTGCAGGCGCGGTCGCTGGTGTTGTTGCGAAATCTGAGGTAATTATTCCGTTAGCAG
>CAYUBV010000638.1:0-1476 GCA_964443035.1 uncultured Tangfeifania sp. | reverse complement strand
CGGGTTTAAAACCTTGTGTTCGGCCAAAAAAGCACTGTACTGGCCGGAGGCCATTAATTGTAATTCCGACTCGGGTACCAGACTCAACTGGTTGCGGCCGGTTACAAGATTCAATACACAACCGGTCATAAAAAGTGCACTGAGTAGTAAAAATACTATGTTTTTCATTTCAATTTTATTATCGAAAATCCTTGTCAATTTTGAAAGAAAAAATGTGGGCTTTTCCCACCCACATTTTTAAAACTAAACTAATCTATGAAAATTAGTGAACATTATCCGATGTCTCAAAAACCTGCGGTTTCAATTTCCAAAGCTTTTAAAAAAATTTTCTTTTTCTTCTTCTTGTCAGGAAAAGCTTAATTAGTATTCCCACAACTGCAACTATTAGCAGAACATGAATAAATCCTCCTGCATTGTACCCTATAAATCCGACTGCCCATCCTATAATCAGAATTATTGCGATGATGTAAAGTAAATTTCCCATGTATTTTAATTATTAATTGTTTCTTTTAATTTAATACCTGACATATTTCTCTTTAGCCCTTAGGCTGTTACATAGCTTTGAGAATGATTTACATGATTCACACATTTTTGACACGGATTATTCATAATTAATCCCTGTCTAAAATCTTCCCTGAAGAAGCTTAATTATAACTGCAATAACTGCAATTACCAGCAGAACGTGTATAATTCCACCTGCACTGTAACCTATAAATCCGATTGCCCAGGCGATAATCAGGATTACTGCGATGATGTAAAGTAAATTTCCCATGACTTTAATTTTTAATTGTTTCTTTTAATTTAATATCTGATAAATAGTCAATTTGGCCGGCTTGTCACCGGCAACATTTTCCTTCAAACAAAAACCGCAGGGCAATTCTATCTGAACCTTCCAGACTTTTGCCGACATTCTGATTTTTTCAGAATTGGCTCTGTTGTAAAAAAATACTGACCTTGGCTTCATAATCAATACTGTTATATTATTCCTTGTCACTAACTGTGAAATCGGAAAATGCTTTTCCCAATTCATTAATTTCACGTTATTGCACCCTCAAAGGTATTTCACTTTAGCCACTGAAATATTACATAACTTTGTGAATTATTTACATTATTCACACATTACAGAAGATTTTAATTTGCGCTAACGGAAAATAATCCAAAAAAAGCGGAAATTGTGCAGGATAATAAAAACGGGGGTCACATCAGATGGACAAATTCAAAACAACTCGTTTTAATTGTTTTTTTCAAAAGGAATGGTAAAAGAGAACGTTGAACCTTTTCCTTCCACACTTTCTACCCAAATTTTGCCCCCGTGCTTTTCAATAAATTCTTTACAAAGTATCAAACCGAGCCCTGAGCTGGGCTCTCCCCCGGTTCCCTCTCTGTTCACTTGCTGATTGAGCTGGAATAAATTTTTAATCATTTTCGGGTTCATGCCAATTCCTGTGTCCTTAACCGATATTTCAACACTTTTCC
>CAYUBV010000637.1:0-1476 GCA_964443035.1 uncultured Tangfeifania sp. | reverse complement strand
GGTCACACCGTCACGACGGCATAGTTCCAACACGCTCACCTCTCCTTTGAGACCGAACAACACGATCTCCCGTTTCTCCTCCAATTTCCGGCGCCTCTGAGCCATTCTCGGATTGAACCGCCCCGGGATTACCGGAGACCTTATTCTGTGAGAGGATGGAGTCATGAGAACTCAGAAGAGGTATTCCCGGGAAGTCAAGGAGAGGTCCGTTCGTATGGTGTTGGATCACGAGCGGGAGTACGATTCCCAGTGGTCAGCTATCGTATCGATTTCGTCCAAGATAGGTTGTGTTCCGGAAACGCTGCGTCGGTGGGTTCGCAGGGCCGAGATTGATAGAGGGGAGCGGGAAGGCGTTACCAGCGAGGATCGAGCCAGGTTGAAGGAGTTGGAGCGGGAGGTTCGGGAACTTCGGCGGGTGAATGAGATTCTCCGTAAGGCTTCCGCTTTTTTCGCCCAGGCGGAGCTCGACCGTCCACCGAGGTGATGGTTTCTTTCATAGACGATCATCGAGGAACCTACGGGGTCGAGCCGATCTGCGCGGTGTTACCGATCGCCCCGTCGACTTATTACGAGAAGAAGGCTCAAATGGCCGACCCTTCCAGGTTGTCCTTTCGTGCCCGTCGCGACGGCTTTCTCTGCCGTGAGATCAGCCGTATATGGAAGGCAAACCGTGAAGTGTACGGTGCCCGCAAGGTTTGGCATCAACTGCGCCGGGAAGGCGTTGAGGTTGCCCGTTGCACCGTGGAGCGCCTCATGAGGAGCATGGGCATTCGGGGTGCTGTGCGCGGCAGGAAGCCTCGCACCACGATCCCGGATGCAGAGGCAACGCGGTCGAAGGATCTGGTTGACCGTACGTTCACCGCCGACGGCCCTAATCGGCTTTGGGTCGCGGATCTGACCTATGTGCCGGTACGGGGCGGTTTTGTCTACGCGGCGTTTGTCGTGGACGTATTCTCACGTAAGATCGTGGGCTGGCGAGTTTCGCGCTCCCTGGGTACTGATCTGGCATTGGATGCCCTGGAACAGGCCCTCTGTTCTCGCCATTGTACCGACGGCTTGGTTCACCACAGTGATCGGGGTACGCAGTACGTCTCGATCCGTTACACTGAGCGCCTTGCCCAGGCCGGTATAGAGCCTTCAGTGGGCAGTGTTGGAGATTCTTATGACAATGCCCTGGCGGAATCGGTGATCGGTCTTTACAAGACCGAGGTCATCCGCCGAATCGGCCCCTGGCGAAACACCGGACACGTGGAGTTCGAAACCCTGGACTGGGTGGACTGGTTCAACAGCCGACGATTACTCGAACCCATAGGCTATGTCCCGCCAGATGAGTTCGAAAGGATCTACTACCGGAATCAAGAACCCATGGTCATGGCGGCAGGACTCAACTAATGTACCCTCCGGAAAACCCGGGGCGGTTCAATCGCCCCGGGTTTTCCGGAGGGTTCACCATTCAATAGCGATGCCGCTGGAGTG
>CAYUBV010000636.1:0-1478 GCA_964443035.1 uncultured Tangfeifania sp. | reverse complement strand
TGATGCCACAAACCGAACTGAGCAAATAGTAGGCAGGATGAGCGCTCCAGGCATGGCAGTCGGAACGGTCGTGCGAGGCAAACCCGGTTTCGCCGCAGGTGGTGTGCCCGCGGTCGAGGAATTCATACCAAAACCCAAGGTTGTCGAGGAACAGTTCTTCCTGACCGGTCTTCTCCATCACCTTGAACAGGAAAAACGAAAAATAGGAACTGGCTACTTCATCAAAATTCTCATAGTTGAGGATTCTGTGCAGCAGTTCTTTCTGTTGCGAGGGAGGCACCAAATCGCACAAAATCGCATAAAGATTGGTATGCTGCGAGAAAATCTGTTTGTCGGAATAATCACGAAAAAGTTGTTCCTGTTCATCCCAGCAACTGGCGTAAACAGCCACTTTTATTCCCTTAGAAACATTTTCCCAGTAAGCGGCTTTTTCATCCAGCCCGATTTCACGGTAAAGCCGCGAAGCACAGTCGAGTGTGTGTGCATAATAAAGAGTAAGAAGGGCCGACTGTTTCATTTCCCCTTCTTCGTTTGGCCGGACCAGACTTCCTTTGGTAATGCTCCAGTCGATAAAATTTTTGTTGTCCACGGTGCCAATCATCCCGGTGCGTTCATCGAGATGGCGCTCATAAAATCTTAGCACCCCTTCAATTTTATCGTAAAACTGTGCGACAAAAGCCGAATCGCCACGCATGAAATAATAATCCTGCAAGGTTTGCACCCAGGCCATCGACCAACTTCCCATATCAAAATCGAAACGGGAAGGGTAGGCTGATTTGAAAAGGCCTGTTTCCTTGTTTTCCGATTGCGGATAAAGTCGCAGTACTTCACGCAACAACCGGTCATCTGTGGAGTTGTATGTAGAAATGGCTGCTATCGGACGGTTATCGCCGCCATAACTCAACTGCTCATAAAACGGCGTATCGTAATAGGTTTCGCCCGAACACATTTCCAGGGTGCGCTGGCTCATTTTAAAGATTTCATTCAGTCGGGGATTGTCACTTTCGAAAGTGGCCATATCGGGATACGGATATCCGGAATATTCGAGCATATAGGACCCGATTTGGAGCGGTTCGTCTTTGGTTTCCACGTTAAACTGAACGTACCGGAAGCAACGTTTCCAGAGCGGTCGGAAAGTTCGTTTTTCTCCGTCAGGATGAAAAATATCCCACACCCCAAACATATTCAGGTTATTCACCGAATCGCGGTGGGCTTTCAGGTGCACTTCCTCGTAAAGCGCTTCGGCATATTTTACCTGAATGCGGCTTCCTGCGCCATCGTTCATAGTCAGTTCAGGATACCCCATGGTCAGCACTTCAAAATCGATTAGAATTTCAGCTTTTGTATTGGCTGGAACGGTCAGCGCTGATTTACCATCCCATTTCCCGGAGGGAATACCTGCGCCGGTTACCTTCCTGATTTTCGCCGGATAAACCAGGTGATCGGCCATAAAGGGAATTTTACGCGGCACGAGGTTC
>CAYUBV010000635.1:0-1478 GCA_964443035.1 uncultured Tangfeifania sp. | reverse complement strand
TCCAGGTGAAAGGTTCGCTGAAACTGCATAAAATGATAACCGTAAATCCGTATCTGAAAGTTTTTAATATTCGCAGCAAAACGAATGGACTGGCTCCTGAAGCAGATTCAGAAAATACCGCGCTCGAATCCGGCCTTTCTGCGCTAATCGCATTTAAAAACAACTGGTCGGCATCGTTTCAGATTCAATACAACCGGGGATTGAAATACTTTCAGAATGAAACGTACCACGACGCACTCTACTTTGTGTCCGTTGAAAAGTCGATAAAAGACAAACTCAAAATTGGATTGACCAGTGCGGTTCCGTTCAATAAATCGGTTACCTACCAGGCCACCGATATTTCGGGCGAAAATTTCCAGAGTCACTGGGAAGGAAATATCCAAACCAACGGATTTCCGGTTTGGCTGAAATTGAGTTACCGTTTTCATTCAGGCAGAAAAGTAAATCTGATTCAACGTCAAAAAGAAGAAATCAAAGCAGTTCCGAAGAAAGGTTTTTAATTGTGGAATTAATCAAAAAAAATGATAGTTTTGGTAGCACAACAAAAAATAGGAAGAGATGAAAGCGGTAAAGAATTTAATTGCGTTGTTCCTGATTGTATTTTCGATAACTGCAAAAGCAGAAGTCACACTTCCAAAAATTTTCAGTTCAAACATGGTTTTACAGAAGGGAATCGAAATCCCTGTTTGGGGCCGGGCTGATAGCGGCGAAAAAATAGATGTGACTTTTAACGAAAGTACTGTTTCCGCAATAGCGGGAGAAGACGGAAACTGGATGGTAAAATTGCCTGTTCAAGATTATGGTGGTCCGTTTATTCTAACAGTGAAAGGCGAAAATGAAATCGTTTTCGAAAATGTGATGGTTGGAGAGGTGTGGATTGCTTCGGGTCAGTCGAACATGCAATGGTCGGTTGCTCAAAGCAGAAATGCAAAAGTAGAAATTGCTGCTGCGAACTACCCTGATATCCGACTTTTTACTGTTCCACGAAAAGTGGCACAATTTCCTCAGGATGATATTGAAAGCGGTGAATGGGTGGAATGTTCACCTGAAACGGTCGCTGGTTTTTCGGCAGTTGGATATTTCTTCGGACGGGAAATTCACGACAAACTGGATGTTCCGGTTGGATTGATTCACAGTTCGTGGGGAGGAACCGTGGCAGAAACCTGGATAAGCCCGCAAACCATTGCTGAAGATCCCGATTTCCGGGAAAAAATGATTGAGCTGCAGCAACTCAATTTGGATAATTACCGTGAACAAAAACGTGCACAAATCCGAAAAATTCTTGGCGGCGAGTTACCCGATGGAGAAGTTGATACCATAAACGGCAAACCTGCCTGGTCGGCTGTGAATTACAACGACGATGACTGGAAAACCATTTCAACACCCAAATACTGGGAAGCCCAGGGATATATGGATATCGACGGAGTTGCCTGGTACCGCAAAGAAATTGAGTTGACGGAAGAACAAACACAAGACAA
>CAYUBV010000634.1:0-1481 GCA_964443035.1 uncultured Tangfeifania sp. | reverse complement strand
CAGCTTTCAGATCCACCTGGTTGGTACCGATGCTGAAACAACCCACGGCAAAAAGCTTCCGGGCTTTTTTGAGTACATTTTCCGTAAGCTGCGTCCGTGAGCGAATGCCAATTATATGCACATCCTTGATTTTCTGAGCCAGTTCCTCTTCATCAAGCGCGGTTTTCAGGTACTCCACATTTGTGTAACCCGCAGCATTCAGGCTTTCAACCGATGAGGGGTGGATGCCTTCGAGCAGTAAAATTTTAATGAATTTTTTGTCGAGCGAAAATTTTTTAGCCATGGTTTTTGGTTTTTTCAAAAATACAATTGATGTTGGATTAATTGCGATGTAGTCCGGATTTTTTAATGAAAGGTTTTGTTAAATTGCATGTTGGTAATAAAACGTCGGCGTTGCTGAATAGAAAACATCAGCGTTAATGGAGCCAAATCGTCGGTGTCGCTCAAAGCGACGCCGACGATGAATCGTTGATTTCAAAATAAAACTATTAAAACCATGCAATTTGAAAAAGAACACATTTATCATATTTACAACCAGGGCAACAACCGCCAAAAAATATTTTTCAACCGCGAAAATTACTTGTTTTTTTTGCGCAAAATAAAAACTTACATTTTACCCTTTGCCGATATTTTTGCGTGGTGCCAGATGCCTAATCATTTTCATTTTATGGTGTTGGTAAATTATGAGGAATTACCTCTTGACAGCGAGGGTTTCGCTCAAAGCGAAGCCCTCGCTAACGCTCAAACCGTCGGTGTCGCTCGAAGCGACGCTGACGGTGAAGAAATGCGAAAATTGCGAACTTTAAACGATTCAATAGGTATAATGCTACGTTCCTATACAAATGCAATCAACAAAATGCATAACAGAAGCGGAAAACTTTTCAGAGAAGGAACAAAAGCCGAATGCATCACCTGCTCTGATGGAATAACTCCTTCGTTTTACAATACCAGTTCAGGCACACAAATCAATATAATTGATCCGGAGAAGCAATACCCTGAATTATGTTTTCATTACATCCATCAAAATCCGGTAAAAGCGGGTTTGGTGAAAAAAGCAACTGACTGGGAGTTTTCTTCAGCCCGCGATTATGCCGGTTTTAGAAACGGGAAGTTGGTGAATAGGGAAGTTGCGGAGCAGTATATCATTAATATTAAAGTTGATTAAACTCATCCGATGACTGCGAGTCATCGGATGAGCAAGACAAGCAAACCGACGGCGTCGCTCTAAGCGACGCCGTCGGTGGTTTCAATAGAGTTTATACCGTTTTCTCAATATTCCAAACAAAAGCCCTCACGCCGACTTCTTTATTAATTTCGTCGAGTCGTTTCACTGCTTCCAGTAAAATTTCCACTTTTTCATCGGGAATCATTGTAAGTGCGGCTGAGTTCATTTCCGGCCAGGTATGGGTACCCATGCGGGGTTCACCAGTTTCGCTTCCCTGGCCCATTACGTCTTTCCACCAGGTGTAACCTCTGATTTC
>CAYUBV010000633.1:0-1483 GCA_964443035.1 uncultured Tangfeifania sp. | reverse complement strand
TAAAACAACTATTTATTTCAGCATTTATATTGCTGACAACTTTTACACTGACGGCCGATGAACTTTCAGAATCCATCAGCCAATTCATAAATAAAAAACCCGCAGGTTTATCTTATGTATTGGATCAGGAAAACCTTTATTCAATTGAGGCACTTCAAAATTTTTATCAAAACCGAAACTATGCTCCTGCATGGATTAACTCCAATGCCCCTGTATGGATAAATTCGAACATTCCTCCCTGGATTAACGCTACTTCACCGGTTCGGACTAATTCAGATTCTCCTGCCTGGATTGAATCCGACATCCCTGTGCAGATTAACTCAAACCTGCTCGGGAAAAATGGATATGTACTTTTGGATTATATCCGGCAGGCAACCAGGCACGGACTGAATCCATCTGATTACCATTTATTTCTTATCGAAAAATACATCAGTAAAACTGTGTTGTTTATGGCAATGGATACAGAAGAAATGATGAAACTGGATGTTTTGCTTACCGATGCTTTTTTATTGCTGGGGTTGCATTTGTATTACGGCAAGATTGATTCAGAGAAAGAGGGTGAAAACTGGACCATTCAACGTAAAGAACCCGAATTGCAGTTAAACCGGAAACTTGAAGAAGCGCTGATTGCCGGCGATATTGCCAACGGTTTAAATATGCTTGCACCAAGGTATCGCTCCTACTGGATGATGAAAAAAGATTTGGCATTTTTTCTTGAACTGGAAAACGAACCCTGGCCGGCAATAGTTTCAGATACCACAATTAATCCCGGCCAGACAAACCGGTTGCTCCCCAAAGTCAGAAAAAAACTTATAAAACTGAGATATCCGTTATCAGACAGTATTTCTGTAGCTTATGATGAAGAGTTTGAAAAGCAAGTGAAACTTTTTCAAAAAGATTGGGGCTTGAATGCCGACGGTGTGATTGGAAAGGGAACGTTGCTTGCGCTAAACAACAAACCACACTCACTCATAAACCAGCTAAAAGTTAATATGGAGAGGTTCAGATGGCTCCCCTTGAAAGAGCCCCAAAAGTACATGATGGTAAACATTGCAAGTTTCGATCTTGTATTGATTGAAGGAGCTGACACCCTTGTTTCAATGCGGGCCATTGTGGGAAAAGATTACCGGAAAACACCTGTTTTTGATGCACGAATGACTTACATTGTTTTTGGCCCAACCTGGACAATTCCGCCAACCATTTTGAAAAACGATGTGATTCCCGAACTGCTTAAAGACCGGGGATATCTCGAGAAAAAGAATATGAAACTGCTCAGGTACAACGGTTCAGAAATAGCACACAGCGAAATTGACTGGTCAGAAATATCAGGAGACAATTTTCCTTACATGGTAAGGCAAAATCCCGGCCCTGAAAATGCGCTGGGGAAAGTAAAATTTATGTTTCCGAACAGTTATAACGTATATATTCACGACACACCTTCGCGGGGATACTTTGCCCGCGACGACCGGGCAATGAGTTCGGG
>CAYUBV010000632.1:0-1486 GCA_964443035.1 uncultured Tangfeifania sp. | reverse complement strand
CCAATACCGTTGCTTTAAGTAGTCCTGATGATTCGCAAACGGAGTGAGGGCCGCACGGTGCCTCGTTGCGGGTGCCGGGATCGTGTGGGGAAGTTGCTCATCTTGCGTTTGACCGCTCGTGGGTTGAAGCGTCCGCGGCTGGAGGACACTCGCTCTTCAAGGAGTTCTTGGAGGATCTCCTGGTGGAGTGTCGCCAGATCCTCCAGAGGGGAAAAAAGGGACGTAGCGGGGGAGTTTGCGACGGACCACGCGTACTGCATGGACAAAGGACACGGTGTCCGGATCGATGTCGGCTCCCAGAGACGCGTCGTGCATGAGGTCACGGATAGCAAAATGAGCCAGCAGGAGTCCGTAGAACTCCTGGTTGACCAGGTCCGGCGTGCGGCTGCGCAGCACGATGCCGCGGCCTCGCAAGTGAGTCTTGAGTTCGTCGAAGGCGGTCTCGATCTCCCAGCGCTCGTGGTACAGGGCCGCCAGTTCCCGTGCCGGTGCCTGATCGGGGTTCAGAAGCGTGGTGACGAGGCGGTACACCTCCCCCTCGTCCTTGTTGGCGATTCCCTCCAACTCGTACTCGATCACTCGCACCACGATGCCGTGCCGGCCTCGCTTCCGGTTAGCGGGGGAAGGGTAGATCTTGCTCACGTAGGAGCCGTCCTCCAAACGCTCGACGCACGGTAGGGTGAGGTTCTTGGGAACGCGCCAGAGCTGCTCAGCTCCGGTCCTCATGGCCTTCTTCCACAGCTTGAAGCTGAAGAACCCGCGATCCGCGATACAGAGCATATCGGGCCTCAGGTTTTCGACCAGGTCCTGGGCCAACACGGCCTCTGAAGCATCCCGGTAGGGCCCGTGCCGGGTGGCAAACAGCACGTGGGTTCCGTTCTCCACCAGGGAGACCAAGCGAATCTTCGGAAAGCCAGCCCTTCCCCGAGCGGAGTTAGGGCGTCCGAACGCCTCTTCGTTCTCCGGCGTGTCGGCCACATCGAGGGTGCTGCCATCCATCGACACCAGCCGCCACTCCCGGTACCATGCCCCACGGGTCTTGGGCGTCGCGATGGGTTCCACCAGATCCTCGTACAACTCCCGCAGCGGCTCCACGCCCAGGCGCGTCCGGGCTCGGGAAATCGAGGACTTCTGTACCGTACGAATGGGCTTCACCGGAAGGCCGAGCCAATCCAGTCCCTCCAAAAGACATCGGAGCACCTCTCCATAGGAGACCTCCATGTAAAGCGCGAGCGCGATCACGTAATACACCATCACGCGCATCGGCAGCTTTCGCTGCCTCTCGCTCTCTCGGCCCGTCTCCCGGAGCACCCGACACACCTCCCCAGCCGGAATCCGCCGGCTGAGGGCTCCAAGGCTGATGAAGTCCGTGACCCGCGCCCCGCCCGGAATCTCCGCTACCGTACGTGCCATGGTTACCTCCTCTGGAAAAGGTACGCACTCCCAGAGAAAGTGACACGTCTATTTCCCTAAAGCAACGGTATTG
>CAYUBV010000631.1:0-1489 GCA_964443035.1 uncultured Tangfeifania sp. | reverse complement strand
ATGAACATTCACATGCGTTTATTTATCTTTATAAAAAAACATTTATGACACAAAAATTACCTCAGTTAATAAAGGATGACCAATACCTGGAACCTTATGCCGGGGCCATTCTTAACCGGATAAAAGCAGCAAAAGAAAAAGAAAAGGAAATTGCCGGCGACGCTTCCCTCTATAGTTTTGCCAGCGGACATCTCTATTTTGGATTGCACCAAACTCCCGATGGATGGGTTATCAGGGAGTGGGCGCCAAATGCAACTCATATTTTTCTGATTGGAACATTCAACAATTGGGAAGAAAAAAAAGGATTTGCTTTTCAACATCTCGAAAACGGAATTTGGGAACTTCAGTTAGACAAAAAAGCCCTCAGTCACGGAGATTTATATGCGCTCTCGATGCACTGGGCCGTTGATTACGGAAAACGCATCCCGGCCTGGGCACACTATGTGGTGCAGGACCCGGAAACCCATATGTTTAATGCCAAAGTGTGGGCGCCCGGTGAATCCTACCAGTGGAAAAACGCCAGCTTCCCCGGAACCGGCGAGCCGCCTCTGATTTACGAAGCACATATCGGGATGGCGGGCGAAGAAGAACGGGTACACACCTATAATGAGTTCAGGGAAACAATGCTGCCCAGAATTAAAGCAAATGGGTACAATACCATCCAGCTCATGGCCATTCCCGAGCACCCGTATTACGGAAGTTTCGGATACCATGTTTCCAGCTTTTTTGCTCCTTCTTCGCGGTTCGGAACACCCTGCGAATTGAAGCAACTTGTAGATGAAGCACACGGAATGGGCATGGCAGTTATTATGGATATTGTCCATTCGCACGCTGTAAAAAACGAGGTGGAAGGACTTGGCAGATACGACGGCACCCGTTACCAGTTTTTTCACGAAGGTGCAAAAGGCGAACATCCGGCATGGGATTCTTACTGCTTTAATTATGGCAAAAACGAAGTCGTTCACTTTCTGCTGTCCAACCTGAAATACTGGCTGGAAGAGTTTCAGTTCGATGGTTTCCGGTTTGATGGCGTAACCAGCATGTTGTATTACGATCACGGACTGGGAAAAGCATTCAGCAGTTACGATGATTATTACAGCCCCAACCTCGATTTTGAAGCCACCACTTATTTAACGCTTGCCAATAAGCTCATGAAAGAGACAAAAGCACATTCCATTTCTGTTGCCGAAGACATGAGTGGATTTCCGGGGCTGGCAGTTCCCCGGTCGCACGGCGGAATCGGTTTCGACTACCGCATGGCAATGGGAGTGCCCGATTACTGGATTAAAACCATCAAGGAAAAATCGGACGACGAATGGGATGTTGGGAATATTTTTCACCAGCTTACATCGAAACGGAACGATGAAAAAGTGGTCAGTTATGCTGAATCGCACGACCAGGCCCTGGTGGGTGACAAAACCATCATTTTCCGCCTCATCGATAAAGAGATGTATTACAGCATGCGGAAAGACCAGTCCAACCTGATTGT
>CAYUBV010000630.1:0-1491 GCA_964443035.1 uncultured Tangfeifania sp. | reverse complement strand
GCCAGAATTTTTTCCGTATTCAGCACTACTTTTAATCCTTTTGTGGCAGCGTTGGCGCCCATGCTCACGTGGTCTTCCTGCTCGTTTGACGAGGGAATGGAATCGACCGATGCCGGAGTGGAAAGTTGTTTGTTTTGGCTCACAATGGAAGCTGCCGCGTATTGCGGAATCATAAACCCGCTGTTTAGCCCGGGGTTGGCCACCAAAAACTCGGGCAGGCCGCGTTCTCCGGAAATAAACCGGTAAGTCCGCCGTTCTGAAATACTTCCCAATTCGCTCATGGCCATTGTTAGAAAATCGAGCGCCAGCGCCAGGGGTTCGCCATGAAAATTACCACCGGAAATAATTGCGTCGTCATCCGGAAAAACTGTCGGATTGTCAGTAACCGAATTGATTTCGGTTTCAAAAACGCCCGCCACATAATTTACGGCGTCGCGCACAGCGCCATGGACCTGCGGGATGCACCGAAAAGAATACGGATCCTGAATGTGTTTTTTGTGGCGGGCCTGCATTTCGCTGTCTTGCAAAATATGCCGGAAATTGGCTGCTGTTTTTGCCTGCCCTTTGTGTGGTCGTATTTTCTGAATATTTTCCGAAAACGGTTCAATCAGCCCGTCGTACGCATCGAGCGAAAGTGCCCCGATTATATCAGCCTGGTCGATTATTCGGAAAGTTTTCAGCAAAGAATATACGCCGTGTGCCGCCATAAACTGGGTACCATTCAGCAAAGCCAGACCTTCTTTGGCCTCCAGTTTTACCGGCTTCCATCCTTTCAGTTTAAGCACTTTTCCGGCCTCTGTTTTTTTTCCTTCAAACCAGACTTCGCCCATTCCGAGCAGCGGAAGAAAAAGCATGGCAAGTGGTGCCAAATCGCCACTTGCGCCCAGCGAGCCCTGCTCGCAAACCACCGGCAAAACATTGTGATTAAACAGCTCGATAATCCGTTGCACCGTTTTTAACTGTACGGCTGAGTTTCCTTTTGCCAGTGCATGCGCTTTCATCAGAAGCATCAGTTTTACCACATCTGCAGGAACTTCGGGTCCAACGTTGCAGGCATGAGAAAGAATAAGGTTCTCCTGTAGTTTGCTCAGTTCTGCATTCGAAATCTCGATGTCGCAAAGTGCGCCAAACCCGGTGTTGATTCCGTACAACGGTTTTTCCGATTCTTCCAGTTTTCGATCGAGGTATTGTTTGCTTTTTTCAATTCGTTTTATTGATTCTTCAGAAAGTTCAAGCTGTGTATTGTTTTCAAGAATGTGCTGAATATCATTGTAGGTGAGATTATCGGGGCTGATTTGGAATATTTTATTTGCCATGCTATTGACTTTTTATCGGTTTTGTTTTATGAAATTTTCTCCTGTTTGCAGATTAATATCATTCAGAACTTAAAAGATGTTGACATTAAGAATTGAACCAGAATTCTCATCGTTTCCTCGTGCCAATGACAGATTTTCAAATAAGACCCTGAAACAAGTTCAGAGTGACGTTCTT
>CAYUBV010000629.1:0-1498 GCA_964443035.1 uncultured Tangfeifania sp. | reverse complement strand
ACGGAACACTTCGCCGGGACGGAACTTCGCGTTTCCCGAACGACAAATGGGGAACCTTCGGATCGGTGGGAGCAGCGTGGATGCTGAATGAAGAAGGTTTTGTGGCTGCCGAAAGCTGGCTGAGTTTTTTAAAACTGAAAGCAAGTGTCGGAACTCTGGGGAACCAGGATATCGGTAATTATCCTACATTCGACCAGTATGTGATTTCAAACCTGAATGATGAACTCTCTTTTAGTTTCGACTACAAAGGAAATCCTGATTTGACATGGGAAAGTTCGAATACTTTCAACACGGGTGTTGAATTCGGAATTGGGAAAATCCTGTCGGGACAATTCGAATATTTCACAAAAAAAACAAACAACCTGTTATTTTACAAGCAGGTGGCCCCTTCACTCGGGTTTTCACAAATACCGGTAAACGATGGCGAATTGCTGAATACAGGATTCGAATTTGAACTTACCGGCCATTTGATAAATTCGGGCGATATGCGTCTCGACCTGAGAATTAATGGAGGTAACTACAAAAATGAGATCACACAAATGCCAATCGACGAATCGACAGGCGAAGAAAAAGTCATTGAAATTCAGGGAGCTTACGCTTACTCAGAGGGACATTCGATTTACGATTTTTATGTCAGGGAATATGCGGGCGTCGATCCGGAAACCGGCCTTTCGCAGTGGAACCGTTATTACAATGAAGTGAACGGGGAGAAAGACTATATTTTCGACATGGAAACGTATCTCGATGCCAACACCGTAAACGAATTGGGCGTTGAAACGACCGCGGAATACAGCCTGGCAACGAAAAAATATGTGGATAAATCGGTTATCCCAACTTTGTCAGGAGGTTTCGGTCTCGATTTTTTTTACAAAGGATTTGAATTTACTTCGCAATTTGCTTACAGTTTTGGCGGCCATTCCTACGATAATATTTATGCCACTTTGATGGGGAATAACCTGCCGGGGAAAGTCAACTGGTCGAAAGATATTCTTGACAGATGGCAGGAACCCGGCGACATTACCGACGTTCCGCGTTTATCAGCCGATTTCGATAAAAATGTCAGTTCAGTTTCTTCCCGTTTTATTACAAGCAATGCCTATCTGAATCTCACCAATATTAGGCTGTCCTACACGTTGCCTGCACAGCTTACCAAAAACCTGGGCATTAACCGCACTTCTGTCTGGTTATCGGGCGATAATCTTTTTCTGCTTACTGCACGCGAGGGATTTATTCCGATGGGTGCTGAATCGGGTAGTTCCAGCACTGTCCGGTATGCACCTTTGAGCACGATTGCAACCGGAATAAAATTGCAGTTTTAATGGTGAATTTTAAAAAAGAAGGAAAATGAAAAATATTCTAAAAATAACACTGATTTTTGTACTTTTTGCAGGTCTTGCAGCAGGTTGCAGCGAGGAATATCTTGACAGGGAGCCATCCGGGAACATTACCGCAGAGCAGTTACAGGAAGCATCCAAAACAAATACCGGCATTTCAAAAG
>CAYUBV010000628.1:0-1498 GCA_964443035.1 uncultured Tangfeifania sp. | reverse complement strand
CCCAAATCGCCTTTCCAGGGTTCGTAACCATAAAAACGGTGGGCCATAATTGCTTCGCCTTCGGTGGCGGTGAGCATCTGGTTCCGCAGGCCGATTAACCCGCGTGCCGGAATTAAAAAGTCCATGTGGGCACGGTCGTCTTTTACCTCGATGTTGGCAATATCGCCTTTGCGCTGGGTAACCAGTTCGATTACTTTCCCGGAAAAAGCATCGGGAACATGGACAGTGAGTGCCTCGATGGGTTCGTGTTTTTTTCCTTCAATTTCTTTGATAAGCACCTTGGGCTGCCCCAACTGCATTTCGTAACCTTCGCGGCGCATGGTTTCCACCAAAATGGAAAGGTGCAGAATGCCGCGGCCGAAAACCAGAAATGAATCCGCCGAATTGGTATCTTCCACCCTGAGGGCCAGGTTTTTCTCAGTTTCCTTGTACAATCTATCCCTCAACTGACGGGAGGTAACAAACTTTCCGTCCTTTCCGAAAAACGGCGAATTACTGGCCACAAACAACATGCTCATGGTGGGTTCATCCACACGGATTGGTGTCAGTCCTTCAGGGATTTCGGCATCGGCAACGGTGTCGCCAATGTCAAAACCTTCCAGCCCCATCACAGCACAAATTTCACCCGACGGAACCGGTTCTTTTGTTTTCTCTTTTCCAAGCCCTTCAAACAAATAAATCTCTTTGGCAACTGTTTTTATGATTCGGCCATCGCGTTTTACCAGCGAAACCTGCGACCCGGGCACAAATTCACCGCGGGTAACTTTTCCAACGGCAATTCTTCCTGTGTAAGAAGAATAATCCAGTGAAGTAATCTGCATCTGCAACGAACCTTTTTTATGTGTGGCCGCCGGAATGTGTTCCAGAATGGTGTCGAGCAGGTAACTTACATCGGTTGTTTCCTCTTTCCAGTCAGGTCCCATCCATCCGGCTTTCGACGAACCGAACACTGTCGGGAAATCCAACTGATCTTCGGTCGCTTCCAGTGCAAACATCAAATCGAACACTTTTTCCTGCGCAATATCGGGTGTACAATTCGGTTTATCCACTTTGTTGATCACCACGATGGGTTTCAGCCCCAAATCGATGGCTTTTTGCAGCACAAAACGGGTTTGCGGCATGGGGCCTTCAAACGCATCCACTATGAGCAGCACGCCGTCGGCCATGTTCAGCACACGCTCCACTTCGCCTCCAAAATCGGAGTGACCGGGTGTGTCGATGATATTAATTTTAGTGTCTTTGTAACGTATTGAAACATTCTTCGAGAGAATGGTAATTCCCCGTTCCCTTTCCAAATCGTTGCTGTCGAGAATGAGTTCGCCCATGTCCTGGTTTTCCCTGAACAGTTTTACCTGGTGGAGCATCCGGTCGACCAGCGTGGTTTTACCATGGTCAACGTGGGCAATAATGGCTATATTTCTAATTTCTGTCATTGTTTTCCTTTGTTTTCTTATAATGCTTTTGTTCTGAAAAACAGACTTTTACTTCACACCAACAA
>CAYUBV010000627.1:0-1499 GCA_964443035.1 uncultured Tangfeifania sp. | reverse complement strand
CCACGTTTTCTTTGCCCAGCTTTCCAGTCCCAGTTCTGCCAGTTGGACGCCTTTGGCGCCTTCGAGCAGGTTCCAGGGGAACGGTTCATCTTTTACTACATGTTTCAGGAAAAGTTCCCATTCTGCTTTGAATGCATTGTCGAAATGTTCCTGTTCGGGTACTTTGTTCCAGCCTTCGTAAAAATCGATAGGTTGCGCAATATCCGGGTTCCACACCGGTTTGGGCGTATTGCCGTAATGCTGCGTGTAGCATTCCCGAAGTCCTGCCACTGCCGAACCTTTTGTTCCGTCAACATGAATTGTCAGCAAATCATCGCGGCGGACGCGGGTAACCCAGGATGAATTAAAATGGGCAATGACATCATTTTCCAGTTGGAAAGTTGCATATGCTGCATCTTCGGCGGTGCATTTGTACGGATTTCCCTGTTCGTCAATCCGCTCGGGAATGTGTGTGGCGCCCATGCAAAAAACGCCCTTCACTTTACCAAATAAATTATCGAGCACATACCGCCAGTGGCAAAGCATATCCACGATTATTCCGCCGTCGTCTTCTTTGCGGTAATTCCAGCTTGGGCGCTGCGCCGGCACCGTGTGCCCTTCAAAAACCCAGTAACCGAATTCACCCCGCACGGAAAGTATTTTTCCGAAGAAATCGTTTTCCATGAGGCGCTTTAGTTTAAGCAGACCCGGGAGCCACAGCTTGTCCTGCACCACGCCGTGTTTCACGCCGGCTTCCTCACATATTTTGTACAATTCCAACGCTGTGGCCGTGTCGGTGGCAACCGGTTTTTCGCAGTAAACATGTTTGCCCGCTTTGGCTGCCTGTTTCACCGCACCGGCGCGGCGTCCGGTGGTTTGCGCATCAAAGTAAATCTGGTAATTCGGGTCGTTCATCACCGAATCCAAATCAGTGGTCCATTTTTCCACGCCCGACATTTCAGCCAGCTTTTTCAGTTTGATTTCATTACGGCCCACCAAAACCGGGTCGGGCATGATAAACTCCGATTCGCTGACTTTTACGCCACCCTGTCTGATGATTTCCACAATCGAGCGCATCAGGTGCTGGTTGGTTCCCATCCGGCCGGTAACGCCGTTCATGATTATTCCTGTTTTGTGAATCATAGTTATTACGTAAAGTTGAGGTAAGCATTTTTAATTTTGTCAAGATACAGATTTTGATCGATTGCCCAATATTTGTCTGAAAAAATTTCCACTTCGTTGTATCCGGCGAATCCGGCCGCTTCCATCCATTCGCGGATTTGCGGTACAATAATACAGCCGTCACCCATCAGGCCCCGATCGGTGAGGAAATCAGTGGTCGGCACATTCCAGTCGCAGACATGAAACGCCAGCAGGTTGTTATTTTTTCCGCAGCGCTTGATTTCAGCCTGGAGTTTATCGTCCCACCATAAATGGTACACATCGACCGCTACTCCCACAAATTTTGAATTGATTTCTTCCGCCATATCATTGGCCTGTGCCAGTGTGTTGATGGCAGA
>CAYUBV010000626.1:0-1507 GCA_964443035.1 uncultured Tangfeifania sp. | reverse complement strand
ATTACAGTGCCATAGTAAGTGGTAAAAAAATAAAATAGTGTTTTGTTATGTTGAATTTTTTGGGAGCTTCAATTTTATTCCTGTCTTGTTTTTTTTCAGTAAAAGGTGCCTCCGGGCAACAGGCAGAAGTGTATAAGGACAGTTTAGCTACACAGTTTTTCCGACGCACTACAGGATGGATTGCCAGTGATGGGGCGCTTTCTGTTGGATTGACCGATGGAAGGACATTGTGGTTGATGGGCGATAGCCATATCGATGATTATGATACTGTTACCAGCTCTATCCCTTGTCTTTTCCCGGTGCGAAATGCCGCGTTTAATTTCAATATTGATTTTACGGTAGAGGAAGCGCCCGAATGGACGGCATTGTTTAAACGAACATCTGGCTGGTTCGGCGCCGATGGGATATTTTCTATTCCGGTAAACGGGGTGAACAAAGCCGGAAGTGCAGATAGCACTCTGCTCATATTCAGCGACAGCATGATTGGTGAAATTGAAGAAGGTGAATTGCAATCCGGCTGGTCAATGGTGAATAATTCGGTTGGCTATCTCCATGGAAACAAGGCCTGCGAAGACAGTGTCCGTTTTTACTGGGATAAAAACGATGAAGGCAAACCCCGGTCATTTTTTACCCCTGGTACCCCTTCGGCAGAAAAAGGGGATTATTACTGGCTGGGCGATGGATTTGTAAATGCCGGTCACAACAATGCCACTTATATTTTTGCCTACCGTATGCGGAACCTCAGTGATGAGGAGTGGAGTTTTTCTGAAATGGGGAATGTACTGATTGTAATACCCTCAGGAAGCAATCCACCTTTTAAAAACCATCGGCAGGTTGAAACTCCTTTTCATTTCGACGCATCCCGAGCAGAAGAAAAGGGCTCGTTTGGAGCGGGGATTCTGGCCAATACAAAAGAGGCCGGAATAGAAAATCCTGACGGGTATGTTTATGTTTACGGCGTACGGGGAAAATCCAAGCAGCTTCTGGTTGCAAGAGTTTTGCCCAGGAATTTTGAAAATTTTGGAGCCTGGCGGTTTTGGGATGGCAACGGGTGGAATGCAGACATGTACAAGTCGGCCCCTGTTGCGGAGAATGTTTCCAATGAGTTGAGTGTTAGCCCCCTGTCCGACGGTCGGTATGCGTTGGTTTATCAGGAAGATGGAATGGGGTCAACTGTGGGGTTAAGGATAGGAGCTACACCACATGGTCCCTTTGGCCCTCAAATGGATTTATGGGAATGCAAAGAACCGCAGCAAAAGAATATTTATACTTACAATGCGAAAGCACACCCGGCCCTTTCACGCCCGGGTGAGTTGTTGATCAGTTACAATGTGAATGCCTTCGATTTTCTCAACGAGATAAACGCAAATCCCAATTTGTACAGGCCACGGTTTATAAGGGTCAGGTTGGGAAATGAATACTAAAAACAGAAGAATGCCTGATAAAATAAAATTTACAAGCAAACAAGCCTTTAAAATTTTTGTTGTACGCTTTAGTAATACAAAAT
>CAYUBV010000625.1:0-1507 GCA_964443035.1 uncultured Tangfeifania sp. | reverse complement strand
CTACGGAATCGCCGGTAATTTCAGGAATATAAAATAGCTGCATATTTTTTTGCTTGTTTTTTGCTATCAATGCAAAAGTAAAAAATTCATCATTTGAACTCTAACATAATTTTCATAAAGATTTGGGTTTTTATTTCGATTTAATGCATTTTAAATTCTTATAAGTCTGTTTTCTTCTCATTATCAAACGATTATTTTGGTTCGGCTAAACCTGCCGCCGCGTTTCTTGTTATAACAAGCATAGTAACCAGAATCATTATCAATGGAAAAATTAGTTGTATTCTTATTTTTGCTGGCAAACATTCTTGAAATAACTGCACAGGACCTTGCCATCGAACAACTGGAAGATTCTCCCCGTCATCATGAGTGGGTAAAAGTTAATAATGCCGATCGTGATGTAAATTGTTTTGTTGTTTACCCTGAAATTTCAGAGAAAGCCACGGTAGTTATTGTTATTCACGAAAACCGCGGATTGACTGACTGGGTGCGCAGTTTTTCCGACAGGCTGGCAGCAAAAGGATACATTGCCGTGGCTCCCGATTTATTATCAGAATTTAACGATGAATACGCATCGACCGCAGATTTTCCCAACTCCGATGCGGCAAGGAATGCCATTTATGAACTGCCTCCCGACCAGGTAAAATACGATTTGATGGCTGTGCAGGATTATGCCGAACAAATGCCGGCAGGTAACGGGAAAACAGTAGTTGCCGGATTTTGTTGGGGCGGCTCACAAAGTTTCCGGATGGCCACTTATAACAGCGACATTAAAGCAGCGCTGGTTTTTTATGGAAGTGTACCCGAAAAGGAAAAAATTAAAAATATTTCAGCACCGGTTTACGGATTTTATGGCGGAAACGACGAACGCATCAATTCCGGAATTCCTGAAACTGAACAGCAAATGCGGGCTGAAGGGAAAAAGTACAATTACTTTATTTATCCCGGTGCAGGCCATGCATTTATGCGCCGCGGGGCTGATACTTCCGGGTCTCCTGAAAATATAAAAGCCCGTGATGAAGCCTGGGAAAGAATGCTGGAAATACTGGAAAATATTTGAATGACAAACTATTGTCTGTTATCAATCATGAACCTCAGTCCTGATAACAATGTTTGTAAAAAAAGAATTATTGCGTATCAGGTATTAAACGGAGATTTTTTATGAAAAAATCCAATGCAGTAAAATTTAAATATTTTCAGATTTCAGGAAAATATTCTGATTTTATAAGAATAACGGGACTTGTTTCCCTGGTATTTTTTCTTTCGTACTGCTCGCCCAAAACTACTTCGGTTTCATTGCCTGTTGAAACACCTGAAAGTTTTTCTGAATCAGGAGGTAATGAAATGTCTCAGGATTGGTGGACTGTTTTTGGCGATGAATACCTGAATGCATTGGTAGACAGTGCACTGGAGTCTAATTTTTCGTTGCAAACAGCCTGGCAGCGGCTGCGTGCTTCGCAGGCTGTTTTAGACCGTGAGTCGGCTTCTTTATTTCCCTCTCTCGATGGAA
>CAYUBV010000624.1:0-1508 GCA_964443035.1 uncultured Tangfeifania sp. | reverse complement strand
CCAAAGGCTGTATGTTTGTAAAGAGGCATAAGCCTCCTGAATTTTTTTGTAAATTGTTTTTGCGAAACACAAATAAAGGAAGCTTATGCAAAACAAAGTTAAAACAATTAGTTTTCAGGGACAAAACATTTATATAGGAATAGATGTACACCTGAAAAGCTGGAAAGTAACAATTATGTTGGATCATTCATTCCATAAGACTTTTTCCCAGGATCCGGAACCCGGTATCCTAAGTGATTACCTTCGCCGTAATTTCCCTGGTGGCAATTTTCACTCAGCTTACGAAGCAGGCTTTTGTGGTTTCAGCGTTCACAGGGAACTTGTAAAGTATGGAATAAAAAATATTGTTGTCAATCCGGCTGATGTTCCTACCACTGATAAGGAGCGCAAACAAAAAGAAGATAAACGTGACAGCCGTAAAATAGCAAGGTCGCTCAGGAACCAGGAACTTGATGCAATTTATATTCCGAACAGGGAGATAGAAGAATTACGCAGCCTGGTAAGATACAGGAAAACCCTGGTCAAGGATATAGGAATGAATAAAAGCCGTGCAAAGGCGTTTTTGCACTATTACGGAATACGTATTCCCGCTGAACTTGATTCTGCATCCCAGCACTGGTCTGCCAGGTTTACTTCGTGGTTAAAAACTGTAGAAACAACCACTGCCTGTGGTGGATTTGTTTTATCTGAAATCATTAACACAACCGAACAGCTACGACTCAGATTGCTAAAAGTTGAACGGCAATTAAGGGAAATTAGCAAGTCTGGTTCGTTGGCAAAAAAAATAAAATTTTTAAGAAGCATACCGGGAATTGGGTTAATCGTGTCAATGATGTTATTAACAGAATTAGGAGATATTACAAGATTTCCTAATCTGGACCACCTCTGCTCTTTTGTAGGATTGGTCCCCACCACCAAATCGACCAGCGACAAAGAAAAAACAGGAAATATAACTCCGCGTTCAAACAAAATTCTAAGAAACTCCATCATAGAATCAGCCTGGGTATCCATCAGACACGATCCTTCCCTTGCATTAAGGTATAACGAGTTATGCAAAAGAATGAAACCAAACGAGGCAATAGTTAGAATAGCAAAAAAATTATTGAACAGAATTAAATACGTTTTAAAAAATGAAAAAGAATATGTGTATTCAGTTATATAATATCAGGTTCGGTTTTAAAACTATTTCAAAGATAAAGAGACTGTTTTTGTCCCCCTGCGGCCCTGGCTAAAGGTGTCCGTTTTTCAAAGGCTACAGCTCTTGTCTATAATAAATTGAACACAGGAATGCGGCTGCTTTGCACGTCCGTTTATAGAAGGATGTTTTTATAGACCGAATTTGATAAGCCAGGAGGAGTAACCAACGGCGATGTTTTATACCGAAGGTTTCTTTTTTAAATTCTTGCCGGGCATCGAGCCCGGCAAGAATTTGCCAGGAGAAGAAAACCTGCTGGCTCAGTATTGCCCGAAAGTAAAATGGCAATTTTTATTAAATATTTGATTATGAG
>CAYUBV010000623.1:0-1514 GCA_964443035.1 uncultured Tangfeifania sp. | reverse complement strand
TTTCAGGAGTCCGGCTAAAAATTGCCGACTCCAGTTTGGAGTTATGAGAGCACTCTTCCAACAGGTTTTCCTGCAGGTTTCTGTGTTTATTGGAATGAAACCAGACTTTCCCTTCCGGATCGATAATGCTGAATGTATATTCTTTGGGCAATACCGGATCCATGACAGAATACATCGGCGCGGTTATGGCCATAGCTGCCGGCTGATACAGCGTATCGCTTGATACTGTATTATTGAAAAATCTTTTTTTTCCGGTGCTTCGGGTTGATACCGCAGCCAGAGCATCGCCCGAAGTGTTTGAATAAATGGATTCAATCATGAAACGACAATGATTGTTCGTATTATTACAACCGGGTAACTGCCAGCCATCTTTGTTTTTAAAATAGCTTCGGTACCCCAGGTTAATTAAATTTTCCCGACTTTGACGCATTTTAAATTCCTGTAGCTGCTGACCCTGGCTATGCATCCAAAACATAGTTTTGAAATTGGAATATTTTTGAGGCAGATAAACGAGTGAATCTTTTTCATTGATGATTGAATCTGCAAGCAAGATATCGTTATTGAAATAAACAGAATCCAAAGAATCATAAATTTTCATCTGTTCGTAAATGTTATTCAGTTCATTCACAAATTCACTGTGTACTGTATCAGCGAGCATTTTAAGCCGCTCTTTGCGAAGCGACTGAATTTCATTGTTTGAAAGCATTGAAATTAACAGAATGGTAATCAGCGAAGAGCCCAACACCACAGATGTTCCGGCAAAAAACAAGTTGGATCGACGCATTTGCTCCACCGAACTCATCAAAAACAGCCGCAGAACCGGAAAACTCAGTACGATAAAAATGAAAAGGATAAACATGATAATGACAAACCACGTTCCGAGGCTTTTTCTCTCGCTTTGAAAATTGGCGTTTTCAATGAGCCCATCCATATACCACCAGGTTTTTTCATCCAATTTAAGCGGAAGTGTAAAACGTTGGTAGTCGATGGCCCCGATGGTAACAAGGTCCACATCTCCGGCTTGCCACACAGTGGAATCCGGTTTCAGCGCAGTATTCAGTTTGATATCGAGATCCTGTGAATTAAAAACAACAGTGCTGTCTCCGTCTCTTATTATGAATGCATCGAATACATCTTCGCGCATCAGACTGTTAAAAAATTCCTCTTTGGAAACCTCTTTTACAGAGTCTGCTTCAACAATTACATTTATTGAATCCAATTGCGCGGTGTCGGCTTCGTAAACTAAATATTCATCTGTTATTGAACGCTTTACATTTTCTTCCAATATGGTTTCTTCATCTTTTATGGTTTCTTCATCTTTTGACTTCTTGTTTGAATCTTTTAGTTTTGTATTATTTGCAATAATTTTAATATAGGTTTCATTTTTGTCCTTAATGTTTTCACCAATCTGGGCGAGTGTCCGGAAACTGCGGTTAATGATTTGACGTTCGTTGTTTCGGATAACCACAAAAAGGTAGAGGCTCAAAGCCAGTACTATTACGAGGAACGTGGTG
>CAYUBV010000622.1:0-1514 GCA_964443035.1 uncultured Tangfeifania sp. | reverse complement strand
GGTTTCCATCGGGAAAAGATTGATAAATTCAATCCGAAGTTACAAAAAAAGTACATAACAATTTGCAACTAATCATTAACCGGTAAAATCAAGGTAGGCTCGTCGGGGGCATTTGAATAACTATACCCGCTTGCGTAAACATTTCCTTTATGATCGATGAACAAATTGCGCTGGATACTGAATCGCATCAGTTCCTCAAATTCTTCGAAATCTTTTGTTTTCCAGACACCACCTCCCGGTGCCAGTATATAATAATCGGCCCCGAATTTATCGTACAAATGCCTCGATGTAGTGCCGAATTCCACGTGCGGCGCAAATACCTGTTTGTATGTTTTTCCGCCATCAGTTGATTTGTGCAACCGGAATCCTCCCTGGTTTTGTGCAATGATGGCACTTTCATCGGTAATAAACATGGTTAACGAATACTCGGGTGTATTTACCGGTTTCCAGGTAAGTCCGTCGTCGGTGGTTTTCATTATCAGCATGTTTGAACGCGCAATGGCCATGTGTGCCGTGTCGGCAAAGGTATAAACAGGGCCCAGTTCTTCCTGTGTTTCAAGTCCTGCGGTATCTTTTTGCCAGGTAACTCCATTGTCTTTCGAACAATAAATTCCGTGATCCCACTTATTTGCCCATAGGTAATCGTCTTTTGTGATGGAAAATTCGTAATGGTAACGATTTCCGGGAATTGGCCGGCCAAGGTTTATCCAGTTTTCTCCCCAGTCAGATGTTTGGTAAAGCTCGCCATTCCAACCGGCTGCAAAAACCTCACCATTGCTGTTAATTTCCAGTTCTTTCAGGTTTGTGCTAAACGGGAAAAACATTGGTTGCCAGTTATAAAAATTTTCCTCCATAATATAAAGATTTCTTCCTGAAATCAGCATCGAACGATCGTTTACAGTGTCGCGTACCATGTCTCCAATACCTACTAAAAATCCTCGGGTAATGGTGTTCAGTTTATCAGTAAAAAATGAAGTAGCTTTAATTTCAGTTTCACTTGAAAAGAGTCCTTCAGAATCGTGTATTTTTACATTCAGGATTTGTTCGTTGGACGATTCGCCCATTTTCCATTGGGTTTTCATTTTGCCGTTTTTATCGGCATTTACCACTTCCTGGTCTACTGTTCCTCCGCCTTCGGCAATTTCTATTTCCATTGTAAACTGCCGTTCTCCTGCCGGAACGAGCGATTCAAAATCGACAATAATTCCCACACTGTCGGGCAGGTAATCTCCTGCTTCAGCCGACTGATTGGCACCGGTAACCTGAAAATTAAATTGTTCCAGAATTTGTGTGCCTGGTGCTGGATATTGTTCACATGCCGAAAAAAACCAAATGGAAAATATGAGAAAAAGAATTCGTTTCATTTTGATTTGATTTTAGTTTTGAACCAGTGGAATGGAAAGCCCGAATGATGCTGTAAATGAACGGTTTTTAAAATACCGCATTGGTGTGGGAGCATAAACGGCAGCATCACTGTTATCTTCTTCAGTTCCCAGTTCGGTAAATCCCCAGGC
>CAYUBV010000621.1:0-1514 GCA_964443035.1 uncultured Tangfeifania sp. | reverse complement strand
CCTTTGCTGTTCTTTTTTCGGGCTGTCAGAAGCCAGAAATCGGCCATCCCCGAAAGTCCTGCCCAGTGCTTTTTCCCTTTTATGAGATAATTATTTTCAGTCTCTGTATAATGGGTTTGCATATTGAGGGCATCACTTCCAAAACCGGGTTCTGTTATCATCAGCCCTCCCATGCTTTTTTCTTCAAGAAACCGTTTAAATACCCGCTCCTTTACTTCATCAGGCGCATATTTGGCAACCGGCTGTAGGAAAAGGGCTGTATTGATGGCGAACGTAAGGGATAACGGCAACGACTCGTATGAAGCCATTGAAAGCAAAGCGATATTTTCGTGCATTAAACCTCCCCTGCCTCCAAATTCACGGGGAATGCCTACCGAAAGGGGATTCCCCGACATAATTTCACGTAATGATGAAGCAGGTATATTACGCTGAAGGCTTAGCCGGTCATGTGTTTCCGGGTCATTAAAAACTTTTTGTACTTTCGATTTCAACGTTTCCAGGAAACTTGAAAATGGTGTTACTTCTTTTTGAACATCAACAACCATATCCTTATTAAAACTATTCATTAACTGTTTATTTATTAAAGCAACATCAAAATTCAGGATTTTGTTGAAACTAAAACAAACCCAACAGGGGATTGTTTTTTGAGGCATTAGCAATCTCAATCATTTTAGGAATTCAAAATAAAAATAGCAGCACGAAAATTTCCCTACCAAAAATCCAGCATTGTTCATCCAAAAAATGAAATGCGAATAATATCAGAGTGCAAAGAATTTAACCCAAATAATTCATAAATTATTTCTGTCTCCGACAGCGATTAAGATTCTCTAAAAACT
Organism: uncultured Tangfeifania sp.; assembly: GCA_964443035.1. Classification (GTDB taxonomy): domain Bacteria; phylum Bacteroidota; class Bacteroidia; order Bacteroidales; family Prolixibacteraceae; genus Tangfeifania. The sequence goes on along the minus strand of CAYUBV010000621.1, from coordinate 678 downwards.
TTTTTTAAAAGTTTAAGTTCATCTAAATCGGGATTAACCTGAACTTTATTCATATTTTTAAAATTTATGAATAGTTCAGGTTAAGAAGATAATCTGAAAGCTTTCATTTAACGCTGCCATTGCACTTTGACAGATTGATGAGATTTTGCAAATAAAGCCTGACCTGGCAGCGTTACCAACAGATTTAATAAAAAAATGATAATTGACATTTATTTGAAGTTTGGCTATATCTATATTCGGTGTTTTCTAAATAAATAAATGTAATCATGAAACAAATACTTGCCACTTTCTCGCTCGGGTTATTTATAATGATAACCAGTTCTTGCTCAACTACCTATATTGCAGGTAAAAACTTTGATGAAACAAAAGTCAGTACTTTGGTGCCGGGAAAAACCAACGAATCACAGGTACTGCAAATGTTTGGCGAGCCTTTTCAAAAAGGGTTGATTAATCAGTTTACGGTATTCATTTATAGCTATGAAGAAAATGAATTCCCTGCTGATTCCGGCTTTGAGGTGTATATCAATAAAAAATCCAAATCATTAATGATTGTTTTTGATGAGAATAATGTTGTCAGGTCCTTTACTCATAATGTTCCCTTATCCTTTGGCACGATGGATATGATGATACTGAATGAGGAAAATATTAAGCGACAGAAGGATGATGGTAGTATTTGAA
>CAYUBV010000620.1:0-1519 GCA_964443035.1 uncultured Tangfeifania sp. | reverse complement strand
ATTTTCGTCCCGCGCCTCCATTTTCACGTTGCGCCAGTTCCACTCTTTTCCGTATAAAGGTGATATATACATATTTCATTTCATCAGTGCGGTAAAACTACGGATTTTATTCTAAAAAAAGATTTGGGTTTGTAAAATAATTTAACCTGTGTTCGGGCTTTTTAGGCTCCAACATCCCAACGTCTGAAATACAATCCCTGGCGGACAATAGGTAGTGTTTTGAATTCAATTTCCTCCATTTCGGCCAACGAAAGCGGCAAAAATTCAGAAGCAATTTTTACGTTTTCTTCCAGTTGTTCCATGCTGTCAACTCCAATAATGGTTGTACTTACCGGCAGGCTCATGTTGTAAGTTAATGCTTCTTTTATTGAAATAGTTCCCGGTTTGGGTGTGCGCATCCGGGCATCAGTTTGTTCTTCCAGTGGCGGTGGGGTCCAGCAGTTGAGCATCCGTCCGCGGGTGGCCACTTTCATGCCAATGGTGGCAATGCCTCTTTTTTGTGCCTCAGGCAGCAAGTAATTTTTAAAGCTGAGGTAATGCACATCGGCTGCATTAAGAGCCAGTAAAAGCGTATCGAATGGGTATCGTTTAATGGCCTCAAGCAATACAATTGGTTCGAAATGACCTGTAATCCCCAGGTGCCGAACCACGCCTTCGGATTTTGCTTTTTCAAGCGCTTTAATAGCACCGTCATTTTCAAAAATCTGATCAATCTGGTCCTGCCGTTGAATGTTGTGCAATTGCCAGGTATCCAGATGGTCGGTTTGTAAATTTTTCAGGCTTTCTTCAAGCAAACGCATGGAGCCATCGTAAGTACGGTCGTGGGTTTTGGTAGCAAGCCAAACTTCACTGCGGCGGGTTTTCATTACCCGGCCAATGTTTAACTGACTCACTCCTCTGCCATACGAAGCAGCAGTGTCGATGTAGTTAATTCCCAAATCGATGGCGCGATTGATAATTTTTTCCGATTCTTCTTCCCGACCTGCAATTTCGAGGGTTGCCTGCCCGCCCAGACTTAAAACACCCACTTTATAACCGGTTTTGCCAAACGAATGTGTAGGCATGGCACTGTAAGTTACCGGATTAAAAGGGTGTTCATCACTTTTTTTAACCGGAATCCGGCTGAATTCATTTTCTGACGCCAAAGCTTTTCCAACGGTTACGGAAGCGGCGGCCGCCAATCCGGTTCCTAAAAATTTTCTACGGTTAATGCTACTGTTCCCCATGATGTTAAATTTAGTTGTTGTTCTGACAATTTTTGCTGAATAACAGTTTATACGTTATTTTTTCTTACGGGTTGAAGATAAGGATAAAATCCGGTATTATTTATTAAATGATTTGCCGGGAATAAGGTTTTTATCTATTTTTGCGTTCCTGAAAAATGGCCTCATTCGTCGGCGGACGGAAAAGATTTTAAATCCATAGTCATTTGAACAGGATTTAAAAAGGGCAGCAAAAAATAATTGGCCCCATAGTTCAACGGATAGAATAGCGGTTTCCTAAACCGTAGATCCAGGTT
>CAYUBV010000619.1:0-1519 GCA_964443035.1 uncultured Tangfeifania sp. | reverse complement strand
AAACTTATGGAAGCGCAGTTTTCGGAATCGATGCCACCACCATCACCATTGAAGTAGATGTTACTAAAGGAATCAAATTTATGCTGGTCGGGTTGCCCGACAGCGCCGTAAAGGAGAGCCAGCAGCGAATAGAATCTGCATTGCGCCTCAACGGTTTCAAATGGCCCAAATACAAAATTATCATCAATATGGCGCCGGCCGATATCCGCAAGGAAGGGTCGGCTTACGATTTGCCACTGGCCGCAGCAATTCTGGCTGCTTCCAAACAGATCAATGCTGATAAATTAGGCAAGTTTATTCTGATGGGTGAATTGTCACTCGATGGGACGCTGCAACCAATTAAAGGTGTTTTGCCCATCGCCATCAATGCCCGCAAGGAGGGTTTCGAAGGATTTATCCTGCCTAAGCAGAATGCCCGGGAAGCTGCGGTTGTTGATAAACTGAAAGTTTATGGCGCCGAAAATATCCGGGAGGTAATAGATTTTCTGAACGGCGAAAACAATATTGAGCAAACCATAGTAGATACCCGCGCCGAATTTTATGCCCGTATGAACAATAATCCGCTCGATTTCTCGGATGTGAAAGGGCAGGAAAATGTGAAACGTGCCCTGGAGATTGCTGCTGCCGGTGGGCACAACATTATTTTAATTGGTCCCCCGGGGTCGGGAAAAACCATGCTGGCAAAGCGGATTCCGACAATTTTGCCACCGTTTACTTTGAAAGAAGCCCTCGAAACCACCAAAATTCATTCTGTTGCCGGGAAAATCGGAAAAGATACTTCGCTAATGACCCGGCGGCCTTTCCGGAGCCCCCACCATACTATCAGCGACGTCGCACTGGTGGGCGGCGGGAATTACCCGCAACCGGGCGAAATTTCGCTGGCACACAACGGCGTACTTTTTCTCGATGAACTTCCGGAATTTAAACGCACGGTGCTCGAGGTAATGCGCCAGCCGTTAGAAGACCGGAACATTACCATTTCGCGGGCCAAATTTTCCGTGGAATATCCATCAAGTTTTATGCTGGTGGCTTCCATGAATCCGTGTCCGTGCGGCTATTACAACCACCCTACCAAAGAGTGCGTTTGCGGACCGGGAGTGGTGCAAAAATACCTCAACAAAATTTCCGGGCCGTTGCTCGACCGCATCGACATTCACCTCGAAGTAGTGCCCGTGCCGTTTAAAAAACTGGCTGAAGCAGAGTCTTCCGAAAACAGCGAAACGGTTCGTGAACGGGTGTTAAATGCACGAAAAATTCAGGAAGCCCGGTTTGATGAATACAGCGGCGTTTATGGCAATGCTCAGATGAATTCGAAACTTATTCGTAAATACGTACAATTAGATGAAGCCGGCAACGAACTCATTAAAAATGCCATGGATAAACTCGGCCTCTCGGCCCGTGCCTACGACCGTATTTTAAAAGTTGCCCGCACCATTGCCGACCTCGAGGCAGAAGAAAACGTGTTGGCACATCACCTTTCGGAAGCCATTCATTACCGGAGTCTGGACCGTGAGAACTG
>CAYUBV010000618.1:0-1522 GCA_964443035.1 uncultured Tangfeifania sp. | reverse complement strand
TAAACCAACTGAGCTAACAACCCTCTCTGCAAAAATAGAAAAACAAGTTCAGCAACTATGTCACTGAACTTGTTTTTTTAGTTTCAGATGAAGAATTTCAGTATAAACAGTGCCGCCAGAATAATCATTACCACTGAAATATCTTTCACTTTTCCGGTTAAAAGTTTCAGGAAAACATACGAAAGCATTCCGAAAACAATTCCTTCGGCAATGCTGTAGGTAAGCGGCATCATAATAATGGTAACAAACGCCGGAATTGCTTCGGTATAATCCTCGAAATTAATTTTCAGAATGGGTGACATCATGAAAAAGCCTACCAGCACAAGCGCGGCTGCAGTTGCAGCCGGCGGCACCATGGTAAACAGCGGTGCAAAAAACAGTGCCACCAGAAACAATCCGGCTGTGGTAAGCGACGTGAGGCCGGTTTTTCCGCCTTCGGCAACTCCCGATGCACTTTCAACATAAGTGGTAACCGTGCTGGTTCCGAAGATGGCTCCAATTGTTGTTCCAATTGAATCGGCAAAAAGTGCCTGCTTTGCACGTGGCACTTTTCCATCTTTGGTGAGCATTCCGGCTTTATCGGAAACACCTACAAGCGTACCAACCGTGTCGAACATATCCACAAAAAGGAAGGTAAACAACACAATCAGCATGTCCATGGTAAAAACCTGCGAAAAATCGAACTGAAAGAAAATAGGAGATAGCGATGGTGGCGCGCCAACCAGATTGCCCTCGGGTATTTGGGTTACATTAAATGGAATTCCGGCAATTGTAGCTGAAAATATACCAATCAGCAATGCACCTCTCACCTTTAGCGCAAGAAGAACCGCGGTAAGCACAATTCCGCCCACAGCTACCAGCACAGCAGGTGAACCCATATCTCCCAGGCCAACAAGTGTGGCATCGTTATTTACCACAATGCCTGCATTTTGAAGGCCTATAAATGCGATAAACAATCCGATACCTGCCGAAACAGCATGTTTCAGCGATAAAGGAATTGCGTTAACAATCAGTTCGCGAATATTGAATGCAGTCAGGATAACGAAAATGATACCTTCGATAAAAACTGCTGTGAGTGCAAATTGCCAACTGTAGCCCATTCCCAGAACCACGGTAAATGCAAAAAAAGCATTGAGTCCCATTCCAGGTGCCAAAGCAAACGGCAGCCGGGCAACCAGCGCCATTACCAGTGTTGCCACCATTGCCGACAGGGCAGTGGCAGTGAACAGCGCATTTTTGTCCATTCCTGTGGCGCTCAGAATATCCGGGTTTACGGCCAGAATATAGGCCATGGTCATGAATGTGGTTAATCCGGCAAGGATTTCCGTTTTTACGGAGGTCTGATTTTCTTTTAATTTGAAAAACCGGTTCAGCATAATAATTTATTTTAGAAGGTGACTTTTGCGCCGATAGTTGGCATTACCTCAAATCCTTTTGCAACAAAATTACTGCTCAATTCAATTTCAGTCCCTAAAGAGAAGTTTTTGTTAAAATTGTACCAAAGCTGCGGTTCAGAAAGAAA
>CAYUBV010000617.1:0-1530 GCA_964443035.1 uncultured Tangfeifania sp. | reverse complement strand
CCAAACAGGCTGGTTGTTCCCAACCCTGCAAACATTCCGGCAGCCGTCAGTTTGGCACCGGTTTGTAAAAATTCGCGACGGTTAATTCCTTTTTTATTTGTCTTTTCCATTGTGTATCAGTTTTAATTGATGCCTGCAAATATACGATTTTTCTGCTTTTATTGAGCGGGTGATCCGCCGGCTGGCAGGCACCAGTTTAGTGTTCGTGTAAATGAACCTGAATGAGTAAGGACGAACGGAATTATTGCGTCAGCGGGAGAGACTGATGCCTTCATTTTTAAAATTTTAAATCAACTGGAATTTTTCTGTTGTTCCAAAAAACAGGATCAGTATCCCTTTAAAAACTCCATCACAATCTTGTTGTAAGCTTCAGGATTATCGGAAGTGACCTCATGGGTAGTGTCCGGTACTCTGACGGACTTATTGTTGGGCAGGCATCGCTCCAGTTCGTCTACAATAAACTGAAGCATCCGGATGCTTCGGTCACCCGCAAGCAGCAAGGAAGGAGTTGTTATCTTCCTGGCTTCTTCACAGGTAAAACGGGTCCAGAAATCCGGGCTGGAGGTTTCCACCTTAAATTCACAGGCATTCTGCATAATCATTTGCTGTACTTCCGCAGGAAATTGCTCAAAAGCACCGGGCTCAACTACCCCATTGACAAAAGTTTTTACTCCTTCCTTTATGTTTCCCTGTTGAATTAATTCTCCGGCAGGTTTCCATACTTTGTTTAAAAAATTCTCTGTCAGTGTTCGTCCTTCCGGATTTTTTTCCATTAGTGGTAATACCGGAGGTTCGCTAAGTACCACTGTTCGTGCTCGTTCAGGATGCCGGGCTGCCAAAAACAAGGCCGTATAAGCACCGTAGGAAGTACCCACTATATGTGCCGATTCCAGCCCAAGACCGGTAATAAATCCGGCCAGATCATCCGCATGAAGGACAGCAGAATAGTCGGATTCATCTCCCTTGCATTTATTCGGATGATGATATCTACGGCTATAGGATATAACGCGGTAAGACTCTGCGAATTTTTCCATCTGAAGTTCCCAGCTCCTGTAATCACCCAATGTGCCATGAACCAGTATGACCGGATCGCCTTTTCCTTTCTCGATGTATTCCAATTCGGTACCATTTACTTTGATAGTTGCCATAATAATTTACAATTTAATTAATAATTTTCTCTGAAGCCACTACAAATACTGAATTTACAGCATTTGATTGAATCTTGACAGAAAATGATTACCTCTTTAAGGTGAACGATTCAGGCTTTCTATTGTTCTGGTCAGGTTTCTGCTTTTTAATTTCTTTGTCTCCTGCCTCGCATATTGATAATGAGATTGTCATCCCAGCGGTCCGCAGCATTTCCCCAAGGGGCAAAGCTTCATCCCCATGGGGCGCAACGATATCCCCACGGTACTTTTTACGGGTCACAAGGGGCGTATGATATTCCCCAGGCATGCCGGCCTCCTGCGCCTGTGTTGCGAATTAATTTGGCGTTTCGTTTTATTTGGTTACCTTCGCGCCGCTGAAGTT
>CAYUBV010000616.1:0-1531 GCA_964443035.1 uncultured Tangfeifania sp. | reverse complement strand
TGGGAGAAAAAAGTGGAACAGATTTGCCGTGAAAGTGGAGTGGGAGCCCAGTTTGGCGGAAAATATTTTGTGCACGATGTTCGGGTTATCCGGTTGCCGCGCCACGCTGCTTCCTGTCCGGTAGGACTGGGTGTGAGCTGCAGCGCCGACCGCAACATCAAGGCAAAAATCAATGCGGACGGAATTTTCATAGAAGAACTGGAGAAAAACCCGGCACGTTTCCTGCCCAAAGAAACGCCTCACATGGAGCCGGCAGTCGACATCGACCTTGACCAACCAATGGAAGAGGTGCTGAAAGAGTTGTCGAAACACCCGGTAAAAACGCGGTTGAACCTGAACGGAACACTCATTGTGGCGCGCGACATTGCCCACGCCCGCATCAAAAAAATGCTCGATGAAGGAAAACCGATGCCGGACTATTTCAAAAAGCACCCGGTGTATTATGCCGGTCCGGCCAAAACGCCAAAAGGAATGGCATCCGGAAGTTTCGGCCCAACAACTGCCGGACGTATGGACCCGTATGTGGATGAATTCCAGAGCAAGGGCGGCTCATTGATAATGCTGGCTAAAGGAAACCGCTCGCAGCAGGTAACCGATGCCTGTAAAAAACACAGCGGTTTTTACCTCGGTTCAATCGGAGGTCCGGCGGCAATTTTGGCGAAAAACAGCATCAAATCCGTTGAAGTGGTTGATTTTGAGGAGCTGGGAATGGAGGCTGTCAGGAAGATAAAAGTGGAGAATTTCCCCGCCTTCATAATTGTGGACGATAAAGGAAACGATTTCTTTAAAGAATTATAGGACAATTATTTCGGCGGACAAGCCCGCCTTCATAATTGTGGATGACAAAGGGAATGATTTCTTTCAGCAGTTCTAATATGTAAATGATATAGATAATATGCGTTCCGCAGTAAAAAAAGGTTTAAGTTTTGGTTTGACATCAGGAATTATAACCACCCTGGGATTAATTGTCGGATTGAATTCGGGCACTCGTTCGCAAATGGTAATAATAAGCGGAATTTTAACCATCGCCATTGCCGATTCATTGTCTGATGCCCTGGGGATTCATATTTCTGAAGAATCGAAAGGAAATCAAAAGCACAAGCAGGTATGGGAAGCAACTTTATTTACTTTCCTTGGTAAGTTTTTGTTTGCTTTGTCTTTTATGGTTCCCATATTGCTTTTAGATCTGAATACCGCAATTATTGTAAGTGTGATTTGGGGAGTTTTTTTATTGAGTATATCCAGTTATTACATTGCCCGTAAAAATAACGATACCCCCTGGAAAGTAATCGGGGAACACTTGGTTATTGCCGCTTTGGTTATTATTGCCACACATTATGCCGGTGAGTGGATAAACTCATTGGCATTTTAAAATTAAGGAATGAAGTAATCTTAAACAAGCTTCCATATCAGATTTTGTTAATCAAAATTGCCTGTCTAAGATTTCGAATTGTTTATATTTAAGCATCTTTAGAAAACAAATGATTTAAGCGATTAATATGAAAGCCGTTTATTTTGAAAAGTTTCAGGG
>CAYUBV010000615.1:0-1538 GCA_964443035.1 uncultured Tangfeifania sp. | reverse complement strand
AACATTGTGCAAATTTCAGGGCGGCGCCTGGTGGTGCGCGGTCGGCGGGTTCACGCCCGATTTCTCTTGTCCTTCGGACAGGAAATCGCACGCAACCCGCCCCGAACACGTGGTGTGCCGGGAAGCAATGATTCGGCAAAATAAAGTTCATTGCATGCTGTAATTAAGATGGTGGATACCAGTTGTAAGGTAGAACTACCGGTGTCGTCTTGCAGGAGAGGGCATCAAACCACCTAAAGGTGCTGTGTTTAAGAGGCATGGTGCTGAGCGTTTAGGAAAAGACTATGTCATGAGCATGGTCAGGTATGGATATAGGAGATGAACGAAAGTGAACCGCTGAAGAGGAGTCGGGAAGGAGCCACATTCTGTCAAAAGCTGCAGAGCAAGTTATGCAGTGACAAGCACAGCGGGCACCTGTCTACTGGCTGTGCGGCAGGCGTCTTTCAGGCGGCATGACCTTTATCCGGGCTTAATTACGGAACCCGGGAACCTGCATGGCAATGTAAAGTGAAATGCACAATGGGTACACCCCAGAGGCAGAATAGCGAAGTGCCATGCAGGGACGGACTGGCCCGTAGTAGTGGTGAAGTTCCTGTAACGGGAGTGGAGCGAAGGGGTCAGGTTATACAGTATCATAACATTTAACAACTCTGGAAAGAGGATGAATTTATGGAATGAGACAAAATCGGTACCGGTAAGCCGCGAAATGATATGGGCGGCTTACAAGAAAGTAAAAGCCAACAAGGGAAGTGCAGGCGTTGATGAAATCAGCATGGAAGAATTTGATGCTGACCGGTCGAAGAACCTGTATAAACTTTGGAATCGTATGGCATCGGGCAGTTATTTTCCTCCACCAGTCAAAGAAATTGAGATTCCCAAGAAAGACGGTAAAGTCCGCAAACTTGGGGTTCCAACCATTGCCGACAGGATAGGACAAATGGCGATTAAAGGTTACTTAGAGCCGAGGTTTGAAAAGATATTCAGTTCCAGTTCCTATGGTTACCGACCAAACAGAAGTGCCCATCATGCACTCGAACAGGTTCGGACCAATTGCAGGAAAACTGACTGGGTAATCGACCTTGACATAAAGGGATTCTTTGATAATATTGACCACGGGAAACTGCTGCTTGCGTTGGAGAAACACGTACAGGAGAACTGGTGTATTATGTACATCAAACGATGGCTGACTGCTCCTGTGCAAAAGAAATCAGGTGAACTGGTTCAGAAACAGGGGAGGGGAACGCCACAGGGAGGTGTAATAAGCCCTTTGCTGGCAAACCTGTTTCTCCATTATGCTATGGACAAATGGCTTGAGCTTAACCATCCGACAGTAAAGTTTGCGCGTTATGCCGATGACGCCATCCTGCACTGCCGGAATAAAACCCAAGCGGAACAAACGCTGAATGCTGTTCGTGAACGGATGAAAGAATGCGGATTGGAACTACACCCGGAAAAGACCAAAATTGTTTACTGTAAAGACTACAGGAGACAAGAGAAACATGAAAATGTAAAATTTGATTTTCTGGGGTATTCGTTCC
>CAYUBV010000614.1:0-1551 GCA_964443035.1 uncultured Tangfeifania sp. | reverse complement strand
TATTTTTTAAACGATTCAGAATGCTCGAAAGTTAAAACTGAACCTGCGATGAGCGGCTGCCCGAATTTATTGCCAAAATCACTGGCACCGTTCGAAGCTTTTATCAGGATTTCTTCGGGTGTCTGGTACAGCCAGTCTCTCTCTTCGGTTGCCTGTTCCCACGGACGCTGGGCTTCGGTACGCGGATAGGAAGTCATGTAAACCGCAGTTCCTGCCACCGGAAAACTGGCTTTTCCTCCGCCCATCCGGTCGCGAATTTCACCGCCTGTTCCGGTGGATGCCCCGTTAAAAGGTTCAACGGTTGTGGGAAAATTGTGGGTTTCAGCCTTCAGCGAAAGCACGGTTTCCACTTCTTTGATTTCAAAAAAATCGGGATTGTCCTGTGTTCTGGGCGCAAACTGCTGCGCTACCGGCCCCTGAACAAACGAGCAGTTATCTTTGTAGGCCGAAACAATTTTATTCGGGTTTTCTTTCGAGGTCTTTTTTATCATTTGAAAAAGTGAGTATTCCATCTCTTTTCCATCGATAATAAACGTGCCGTTAAAAATTTTGTGGCGGCAATGCTCCGAATTCACCTGTGCAAATCCGTAAACTTCGCTGTCGGTTAGCGGGCGTCCCATTGCCTTTGAAACTGAGTTGAGGTAATCGATTTCTTCAGCACTCAGAGCGAGTCCTTCCTGTTCGTTGTAAGTTGCAATGTCGTCAATTTCCAAAATCGGATCGGGCTGCTTTTCAATAATAAAAATACGTTGATCGAGATTGTTGTAAATAGTTTGCAACATCGGGTCGAATTCAGCCTTTTCATTTTCAACAGCAAAAAATTCTTCTATTCGTACAATTCCCTTAATTCCCATATTTTGGGTAATTTCCACGGCATTGGTGCTCCACGGTGTGAGCATCTCTTTTCGGGGGCCGACAAACCAGCCCTCCAGTTTTTCCTGTTTCAGGTATTCGGCATCGGAAAACAACCAGACCAATTTCTCAATATCTTTCTGGCTCAGTGGAAGAATGGTATCGACAGCGATAATGGTTTCGCCTGAAGTTTTAAAAAATTGAATCATTTTGCAGCAGTTATTTTGGTAATGAACCTATTGTAAACACGCGGCAAAGATAGAAAATATTCAAAATTAGCAGGACGGACGGCATGTCAAGAAATCATTTGTTTTCAACACCCATAACGTTAAAATCATTTAAATCAGGCCCTCATGTGAAAAATTTCTGGTTTCTTTGCAAAAAATTAATCATGAAGAAGATAGCATTTATAATCCTGATATTCATTGTTTCTGTTTCGTGCGGCACGCAGCGGCAGCTTCGGAAAGCTTTTGTGGGAAAACCCGTTTCAAAAATTGAAACAAATTTCGGACAGCCCAAAACAGTGACTGAAAAGGAAGGTGAAAAACTTTATATTTTTGAAAAAACGGAAGAGCTGAAAAGCACGGAAATCGGCCAGGGACAATTATCACTCGACCCGATTATCACTCCAAAAGTGACAAAAACCGAGCGCTATTATTTTACGGTAAAAAACGGAACAATAATTAAAGCGCGCTTTGA
>CAYUBV010000613.1:0-1568 GCA_964443035.1 uncultured Tangfeifania sp. | reverse complement strand
TCGCGCACGAGCCGGTGGCGGACGATGTCGTTTGTATTGAATTCCACCACTGAAATCGATTCAATGTTTTTCAGGATTTTCAGGGCAAATAAAAGTCCTGAATTGCTGCGTCGCGGAAGGTCAATCTGGGTGATGTCGCCTGTAACAATAAACTTCGTATTCAGTCCCATGCGGGTAAGGAACATTTTTAACTGGTTGACAGTTGTGTTTTGTGCCTCGTCCAAAATAACAAAGGCATTGCTCAGGGTGCGGCCACGCATAAATGCCAGCGGGGCAATCTGGATCACATCGTCGCGTAAAAATTCTTCCAGCTTTCGTGGAGGAATCATGTCCTGAAGTGCATCGTAAAGCGGTTGCAAATACGGGTCGATTTTCTCTTTCAAATCACCCGGCAAAAACCCGAGGTTTTCACCCGCTTCCACTGCCGGCCGGCTCAGAATGATTTTTTTTATTTCCCGGTTTTTCAGCGCCCGTACGGCCAGTGCAATGGCAGTGTAAGTTTTCCCGGTTCCAGCCGGACCGATGGCAAAAACCAGGTCGTTTTTCAGGCTTTCCTCAGTCAGCACCCGCTGGTTGGGCGTGCGCGCCCTTACCGGTTTGCCGCTGTTTCCGAATACAATGATGTCTTTTTCGGCAGCACTGCCTTCTTCCATCGACGAAATTCCGGTGGCCATTATCTGCATGATAATTTCCTCGGTTAACACATTAAACTGGAAATAGTGGTCAAGAAGTAGGGTAAACTTTTTTTCGAACAGTTTTATCTCTTTTTCTTCTCCCTGTATATAAAGTGTATTGCCCCGGGCTGTTAATTTTAGCTTGGGAAACAATGTTTTAATGAGGTTCATTTTTGCATTGTTTATCCCGAAAAACTCCAGCGGGTCAATTCCTTCCAAATAAATTTTACGCTCCAATCAATTCAATTTTTAATTTGTACTGGCAAAATTACAAAATAAATTGATTTTAAATTACGGACAACAAAACCGCGAATTTCTGCATGTTGTTTTGTAGATTCATTAATTTCGGGACATCAATCAAAAAATATATTCCAATGCAAAGAAAAACGGAAGCATTCAGAGAGCTGCTGGAGATAATGGACGAACTGCGTGAAAAGTGCCCGTGGGACATGAAGCAGACACTGGAGTCGCTCAGGAAACTGACGATAGAAGAAACCTATGAACTGGGCGATGCCATTCTGAAAAATGATTTGGATGAAATAAAAAAAGAACTGGGCGATTTGATGCTCCACATTGTTTTTTATGCGAAAATCGGTTCCGAGAAAGGTGCTTTCGATATGGGCGATGTGCTGGAAGGAATCAATAAAAAGCTGGTGTACCGTCATCCGCATGTGTTTGGCGATACCGATGTGGATGGTTCTGCGAAAAAGGTGGAAGAAAACTGGGAGGCTTTAAAACTGAAAGAGAAGGGCGGCAACAAACGGGTGCTGGAAGGAGTGCCTGCCGCCATGCCGGCGCTGGTGAAAGCCAACCGCATCCAGGAAAAAGCCAGTGGTGTTGGTTTCGACTGGGAATACAAAGAGCAGGTTTGGGATAAGGTGAAAGAAGAAGTGG
>CAYUBV010000612.1:0-1570 GCA_964443035.1 uncultured Tangfeifania sp. | reverse complement strand
TTGTGCGGCTCACCCAGCGGTTCATCGAACTGGGCAAAGAGAATTGGGAACTGGCCGTCTACCCGGTGGAACCCCATAGTTTCCGCGAACCATCAAGCTGGACGGATGAGTATAAGCGGATTTATAAGTTGTTTGAGGAGACCCTGAAAGAGTGAGTGAAGGGTGGCGCGGGTTTTAAGCGCCGACACGTTTATAAACTCAACCTTAATTTTTCTTCTTTTCTTTCTAAAAGTATGTATTTACAGCAAATTCAAATTGATTGATGAAAATCTCTTTGAAATTTGATATGTTGTTCTGTTCATAGAATAACAACATTGCTTTTTTATAATCAATTGAATTCACAGTCCTAAACGATAAAGGACAATATTTCTCATTCATTAAAATTGCATTACTAACAATCCTGGCCGTTCTTTTATTTCCATCTATAAATGGTTGGATATAAGAAATTAGAACTAATGCCAGTAAAGCTTTTTCAAATACACTTGACTTTTTATTGATTAAATCACAGGAATCCTTTAAAGCATCAGAAATCTGAAACTGATTGTCTAATGGTCGATAATTAGTTCCAGAGATACCGACACGTCGTTTCCTTAAATTCCTTTCAACATTGAGCTCTTTAACCAAAATACTATGAATATCTTCAATCTTTGAAACGCTTAATGGGTTTATATAATCCGGCGTTTCAATTATAAAGTCAAGAGCATCTTTATGGTTTAAAAGCATAACCGCTTCTTCTTTGGTTTTCCCGGCAGCTGTTTCTTTCTCTTTTAAAAGTCGCTCTGTCTCTAATAATGAATAAGTATTTCCTTCAATCTGTGAAGATTTCCAACTCAAATCGATAGCAAGTCTTTCAAACTCTTTTTTGTATTCGGATGCTGATAATTGTGAAATGTTATTATGAAAAACATTTTGAAGGTTATCTAACTTTTTCAACTCACTCTCAGTAAATACGCTATGTTTTGCGAGAACATCATTAATGATTTGAAAGTCGAATCCTTCTTTTATTTTTCTTTCATCAATCTCTTTTTCATAGTATTTGTCAACATCGATAGGTTGAATTACCTGAAATGCAGGAGAAATAAAATATTTTGTCCCTTTTCCTTTTCCTTTTGTTGAAATATAGTTTGAAGAAATTAATTTTGTCAACAATCTTTTTAGAGTTGCATAACTTACTGGCAAATCAGTTTTGTCGAAAATCTCTTTTGAAGAACATTCTCCAACTTTTTGGATGAAATTAATTATTTGTTTTTCCCTTGAATCAATCATTTTACCTGTTTTAGCTCATAAAGATACTGAATACAGCTCAAAATAAACACTACTTTGAGCTGTATTTTGGTTTTAAATGAGCCACAACACTTATATGTACACTATACATGAACAATAGTTATTTCTCAGGGATGTATTGTACACCTTTTGGTTATTTATTTCATTCATGAATTGCTATGGCATTTTTGGTCATTCTGCCTGGCTGATTTTTTAAAAAACTAAAAATTGGGGTTCTGGTTTTGATTTGCAACGGTTTGGGTGGAAATGTTTTGGCGGGAAACAATGATGGGTTGGGATTGGGGGG
>CAYUBV010000611.1:0-1571 GCA_964443035.1 uncultured Tangfeifania sp. | reverse complement strand
TGATTGTGTTTTTTGGCGCCGAATTTACACGGGCCTGGTCCGATTATAAATACGGGAGCAAAATTGAACCTGCAAAATATGCAGCCAAAGATACCAAAGCTGAATTGATGAAAAAGCCGGACGAAAAGGATAAAACTGATAAATAGCTGCCGGCTGCGAGCCATGAGCTGCAAGCTACGGAAGAAAAGGAAACCGGAAACTCAAAACTCCCGAAGATTTTGTTGTTTAAAAACAATATCATTTTTATTTTAGCTTGTCATTTTTTTAATCATCAAAATGGAATTAACCGGGGAACAATATGCCATAATTAACTCACAAGGCAATATAAAAATCAATGCCGTGGCCGGATCCGGTAAAACAACAACTGTAATTGAATACGCAAGAGCCCGTTCAAAAACCGGCAAAATACTTTATCTCGCTTTTAATAAATCGGTAAAACAGGAAGCAAAAAAAAGATTTGCAAATCTCGGCCTTCATAACGTTCAGGTGGAAACGGCACATTCACTGGCCTATAAACATATCGTTTTTAAAAACCGCTATCAGGTCCGGCATCAGGGATACAAAACCCATGAAATTGTTGAACTTCTCGGATTAACAGGAAACGGTGAGAAACATGCCGAATACATAATCGCCAATCATATAAATAAGTTTATTTCTTATTTCTGTAACAGCGAAAAACAAAAAATTAAGGAGCTGAATTACCTCGATGTGGTAACCGACGAAAAGGCAAGAACTTTTGTTACCACGTTTTACGGTTACATCGAACAGAAAACCCGGTTTCTGTTAAGTAAAATGGATAAAGGTGAAATTGAAGTGACGCATGATTTTTATTTGAAAAAGTTTCAACTTGGAAATCCCGTACTTCATTACGACTACATTCTATTTGATGAAGGGCAGGATGCTTCGGCAGTTATGCTCGATGTTTTTTTTAAACAGAAAGCCACCAAAGTAATTGTTGGAGATATTCACCAGCAAATTTATGGCTGGCGCTTTGCCGTAAATGCCCTGGAAAGCGCAGATTTTAAAACTTTCAATCTTTCCACAAGTTTCCGCTTTAACCAGGATATCGCCAATCTCGCTATTGGAATATTGAATTGGAAAAGTCATCTGGCTGAACCTGGTAAATTTGTAATAAACGGAAAAGGAAGTTCAGCAGAAACAAAAGTGAAAGCCGTACTTGCCCGCACCAATCTGGGATTGCTGATAAAAGCCATCGAATACGTCACTGAAAAAAGAAAAGTAAAACAAATATATTTTGAAGGGAATATCAGTTCATACACCTATGCAGAGGACGGAGCATCGCTTTATGATGTATTGAATCTTTATAACGGAAAGCGCAGGCTGGTTAAGGATAAACTCATACAAAAAATGAAAGATATGGGTGAACTGGAGGATTACATCAAAAAAACAGACGATGTTCAGCTTGGTATGATGGTCGATATCGTTAAGGAATACGGAAACCGAATACCCGCGATTATCAAAGAAATAAAGAATAAACATGTTGAAAACAATGAAAGGGAAAAGGCGGAAATGATTTTTTCTACCGTCCATCGCAGTAAGGGGATGGAATA
>CAYUBV010000610.1:0-1576 GCA_964443035.1 uncultured Tangfeifania sp. | reverse complement strand
GCCTACATCCAGCATTTCACCCACTTCGGTCCACGTGAATCCCTCATCTTTCGACCTGGCGCACCAAACGCTTGCTCCCCAATATCCGGCTCCCCAGTATTTTGGTTCAGCATCGGGAATTTTGGTGTAATACACATAATACGTTTGTCCTACCTTTATTACATCGCTGGGGTCGCGACGTGTTACGCCTTCTTCAAAACCTATCCCGGTTACTTCCTCAAAATGAAATTCCGTATTGGAAAACTTCTCCTTTATTGAATTAATTTCCTGGCCTTGGGAAAAATATGGAATTAACAGGCCAAAACCAACGATTGCAACTATTACTACTTTTTTCATCTCCCTCATTTTCATATATCTGAATAGATTAATTTTCAATATCATACACGGTTAACTCTTTAATTTGCGGCTCACCTTTCGATTTTAAGATTTTCAGGCGCAATTCTGATACATCAACAGCATCGAACCGATGAATAAATTTATGTCCGATGCACGAGCCTTTAACAATTTCCTGCCACCCATCTGCAGTTCTGCCTTCTACAGTAAATTCCCTCACTCGCTCTCCATGGGAGATATCTTCCATTACAACAACCTGATTGATATTCTGCTTTTCAGCGAGTTTCAGGTTAATTGTTTTTCCTGAACCCGAAGTTGAGGCAACCGGATTTGAAAACCGATGTTTTATTTCTTTTCCAAATTCTTTCAGCCGGGTTGCATCGGCTTCCGGAATCAATCCGTCAGGATTTGGAGTAAAACCCAAAATAAGTGTTGTGTTATGACCAACCGAATTGTAATACATTTCCACGAGGTCGCCCAGCGGATAAATAGTGTGTTCGCGATTGGGTTCCCAAAACCAATCATGTCCTCCGTGACCGCGCAATGGCGCATCGCTCATGGCAGGCATGTAATAACTGCCGTTTGGATCGCCGGTTTTTAAAAGTTGAAAATTATTGGCACTAATTTCCTTTTTTGCACTTTCGCCTGCTCCCGTTGACGGATACGGGAATGTTCCCCAGCTTGGGTATGGAACAGTTCCTGTTTCGCTTCCACCCCAGCGTATATCTGCACGTTGCAGGTTGTGGTAGAACAGGCAGTTAGTCTGGTATTTTTCAAAAACGGATAATACATCAGGGCCTCCCTGTTCAGGACCGTGAGCACCACCATCGAACCAAACCATGGCCCAGTCGCCGTAGCGGCTAAATATTTCTTCCACAATTTTCTCGATCATATTATTATAGTGCTGCTGTCGGTTTTCAGCAAACTGGTTGTTTCCGTTGACTTTAAAATCGTAAACGCCGTAAAAAGCATTCCAGCGTGTTCCGATATAAACTCCTGGAAGAATGCCGTATTTTTCGCATGAAGCTTTAAAGTCGCGCAGTATGTCACCTTTTCCATCCTGCCATTTCAACGCTTTCATGTTGTAGGGCGTAGCATCGCTTTGGTGATGAAAAAAGCCGGTCTCGTGGCTTACAGTTAGGATCGCAATTTTAAAACCAGCTTCCTTCAATGTTTTAATCCACTGGTCAGTATCGTATTTTTGTGGGTTGAAAATATTATAATCTTCAACCGGTGTAATACG
>CAYUBV010000609.1:0-1577 GCA_964443035.1 uncultured Tangfeifania sp. | reverse complement strand
AACAAAAAAATCTGCCTTAAATACATCGGTCAGCATCAGGGCAGAACAAATTTTGAGCAAAGATAATAAAAGAAGCGATTTTGTATTTTAATAAACGAATTGGTTAATTATACTTTAACAGATTAAGAAGAATACGTTTAATGGCAAAAGATGAACCAATCTGGATTTTGTAATATTTTGTAACTTGTTAAATTACAAAATATTACAAAATCCTTATCGATGGTAGATTTCCTTATTCACCGCCCTAAAGGACGGTGTTAATGAGCCTTGTAATAAATCTATTAAAGTAGAAATAGTCAATCGTAATTTATATCTTTGCAAAATTAGGGGAAGGATTAGATAAAGAGGTATGGAAAAAATTTGGAATCTCAAAAAACAAGGCGACTCAAACGAAATAAAACACCTCTCGGCAGCGCTGAACGTAAACATGACAATTGCCCGTTTGCTGGTGCAGCGGGGCATAAAAACGTTCAACGAAGCCAAGGCATTTTTTCGCCCGCGGCTGAGCGATTTGCTCGATCCGTTCCTGATGAAAGACATGGAGAAAGCCGTAGCCCGGCTCGAACTGGCCATTAACAACCAGGAGAAAGTGCTGGTTTACGGCGATTACGATGTGGACGGAACTACCTCAGTTGCACTGATGTACTCTTTTCTGAAACCACGGATTGAACATATCGAATATTACATTCCCGACCGCTACACGGAAGGTTACGGCATTTCGCCCCAAAGTATCGATTATGCTGAAAAGAACGGGATTTCGCTGATTATTGCGATTGACTGCGGCATTAAAGCAGTGGCTAAAATTGCCGACGCAAAAAAACGCGGGGTCGATTTTGTAATATGCGACCACCACAACCCCGACCATGAAGTTCCTGACGCAGTGGCTGTTCTCGACCCCAAACAACCCGATTGCCCGTATCCTTACAAAGAATTGTCGGGTTGCGGAGTTGGATTTAAGTACCTTCAGGCCTACTGTCAGAAAAACAATGTTGAACTGGAAGAAATATACGACCTGCTCGATTTGGTTGTGGTGAGCATTGCTTCCGACATTGTACCCATTACCGGCGAAAACAGGGTGCTGGCGTATTACGGGCTGAAAAAGCTGAACTCGAACCCGGGAGTCGGGCTGCAAACCATTATCAATTTTGCCGGAATAAACGGCAGCGATATCACTATCAGCGATATTGTTTTTAAAATCGGGCCCCGGCTAAATGCTTCCGGAAGAATCGAGCACGGGAAAAAATCGGTGCAAATTCTGGTGGCCCGCGACGAAGATAAATCGGATTTGCTGGGCGAAGAGATCGATTCGTTCAACGAAATCAGAAAAACA
This sequence comes from uncultured Tangfeifania sp., assembly GCA_964443035.1. Lineage (GTDB taxonomy): Bacteria > Bacteroidota > Bacteroidia > Bacteroidales > Prolixibacteraceae > Tangfeifania. The sequence continues at coordinate 247 of CAYUBV010000609.1, read as the reverse complement.
CTCGACCGCGACATTACGCAGGATGCACTCGATATGATTCAGAAGAATCCGGAGATGGCCGACATGAAAAGCACAGTGCTTTACAACCGCGACTGGCACAAGGGAGTTGTCGGGATTGTGGCATCGCGGGTGACAGAGCAGTTTTACCGGCCCACAATTATTCTTACCGAATCAAATGGAATGGCAACCGGCTCGGCCCGCTCGGTAAAAGATTTCGATTTGTATGAAGCCATCGGGCAGTGCAGCG